>JACDEP010000174.1 GCA_013816325.1 Methylotenera sp. | reverse complement strand
AATCTTTTCAGCCTATGCTTGCAACCTGGTCAGGCAAGCTCGAACTTAAAACCTTGCATAGCTTGGAATGGGGCGGCGGATTATTGATGCTGCAAGGTGAGGCGCTTATATGCGGCTTTTACATGAATGAATTACTGTTAAGGCTACTACCACGTGAAGATCCCCATGAAGCCTTGTTTGAATACTACAGTGCCACATTAAAAACGCTGGCAAAAGACAAAGACTTAGCCACCACGCTCCGCCGTTTCGAACTGAAGTTATTGCAAGAATTAGGCTACGCCATCCCTTTGGCGATAGATGCTAATAATTTGACCATTATTGAAGATGCAAATTACCGGTATGAGGCTGAAATTGGCGCTATCTTAATAAGCACAGCCACCCGTAGTAAAAGTGGTGTACAGTTATCAGGCAAGACCCTGATTGATATGGAGAAAAATGACTATAGCCATACGCAGACTCAATCACAAAGTAAGCAGCTAATGCGTTATTTATTGGCGCATTACTTGGGTGATAAACCCTTGCATACACGCCAATTGCTAATCGATTTGCAGGGTTTGTAGTATGAAAATTATTGACGTAATTGCACAGGCAATTGGATATACAGTTGATGGAGTCACGGGTGGAAAACAGATTGATAAGTACTTCTACATAATCCTTTTTCTTGTAGTTATTGGTTTATTTTTATTCACATATCTAATGAGTTAGTAAGGCAGATTTAAATTTTTTATTTAGATTAAAGTTAAAAAATGATTAAATTAGGTGTCAATATCGACCACGTCGCCACGATACGCCAGGCACGCGGTACCAAATATCCCAGCGTGGTACAGGCAGCATTGCGTGCAGAGCAATCAGGAGCAGATAGCATCACCCTGCATTTACGAGAAGACCGACGTCACATGCAGGACGCAGACATTTTTGCGTTAAGGCCTTTGCTGCAAACCAAAATGAACCTGGAAGTTGCCGTGACCGACGAAATGATTGCGATCGCCTGCCAAGTGAAACCGCAGGATGTGTGCCTGGTGCCAGAGCGCCGTGAGGAACGTACTACTGAAGGTGGCCTTGATGTGGTGACCCATTACGACAAGGTGCAGGCTGCATGCAAGAAATTAGCTGGCCATGGTATTCGCGTTTCGCTATTTATTGGGCCGGATATCGCGCAAGTTGATGCGGCAAATAAAATTGGCGCACCGGTCATTGAATTACATACAGGGACCTATGCGGATGCTGAAAATGAATCTGCAAAAATACTGGAATTAGGTCGCATTAAGCATGCTGTGGCGCATGCCAAGAAGCTGGGCTTGATTGTGAATGCTGGTCACGGTCTGCACTATCATAATGTGTATGAAATCGCTTCTATCGAAGGCTTAGAAGAGTTAAATATCGGCCATGCCATTGTTGCCCATGCGATTTTTGTCGGCTGGGATAATGCTGTGCGCGAGATGAAAGCACTCATCAAAGAGTTTGCGCCTCATCAGGTATAGATCATGATTTTTGGTATAGGGACTGATATTGTTGAAGTTTCGCGCATGGAAGCTTCTATAGCTAAATTTGGCGATGACTTTGCTAAGCGAATTTTAGCCGCTTCTGAATTTCAAAGTTATCAAGATTCGCAAATTCAGGCAAGGTTTCTGGCTAAGCGTTTCGCTGCAAAAGAAGCTTTTTCAAAAGCTTTAGGCACCGGCTTAAGGGCGCCTGCTACTTTCCAGAATATCGCTGTTTCACATGATGACTTAGGTAAACCGATATTACTTTTGGCTGATGACTTGCAGGTTTTTTTGGATAGTAAAAACATCACACAAACGCATATTAGCATCAGTGATGAAAAAAACCTGGCTGCCGCATTCGTGGTTCTGGAATCTTGACTTCTACGTCTGAAAAAAAAGTAGCTGAAGAAATCGATTTTGCACGCCGTTTCGGTGGTGTTTCACGGCTCTATGGCGCACAAGGATTGGCTCAGTTACAAACAAGCCATATCTGCGTCATTGGCATAGGCGGTGTAGGTTCTTGGGCGGCGGAAGCACTGGCTCGAAATGCTGTTGGCACTATTACATTGATAGATCTCGATAATATTGCGGAATCAAATGTCAATCGGCAACTGCAAGCCCTTGAAGGTGCATTTGGTAAGGCAAAAGTTACTGCAATGGCTGAGCGTGCACGACTCATCAATCCAAATATTAAGGTCATAGAAATAGACGATTTTGTAACTTCAGAAAATGTGGCGACTCTGTTGAATGGCCGTTACGATGGCATCATCGATTGTATCGACGATGCTAAAGCTAAGATAGCAATCGCTGCTTACTGTAAACAACAAAAAATTCGTTTGGTGATGACAGGTGGCGCTGGTGGCAGGCTTGATCCTACTAAAATTAAGTATGCGGATCTATCGGTTGTTGCAGGCGATAGGCTGCTGGCTAAAGTGCGTAATGGTTTGCGTCGCGACTATGGCTTTCCTAAAGGTAGTGATACTAAAAAAGTCAAAGTGCTACCTTTTGGCATTACCACTGTATATTCTGATGAGTCTATGATTCAGCCAGATACTTTATGTGAAACCGATGATATAGCTATTACCGGTTTAAATTGTGCTGGTTACGGCTCTAGCGTTTGTGTGACAGCCCCATTCGGTTTTGCTGCGGTGGCTTTATTGTTACGGCAATTACTGAACAAATAAGCTAATCAATAAGTCATTACTTAATGACGAGCCATTTTTTTTTCATCATAATTTCATCAATTTGTCATAATCGGCGCATAACATTCAATGCATAAAAAAATCTAAAGATCATATGCGTTTAACTTACCCACTTTTGAAACTCCTCAACCGGGATACAAGCATCTTAGCTTTTAACGAGCGCGTGCTGAGCCTTGCGCAGAATCCTGATTGCCCGCTATTAGAGCGCTTGCGTTTTCTTTGTATCGTGTCTTCAAACCTCGATGAGTTTTTTGAGGTGCGGGCCGCGCCCCATGTCGATGCGATGCGTGAAGACGAGCAACATAGCGATATCAATGTGCAAAGCTATCAAAAGATTGCTGAAGTTGCACATACCTTAGTTGATAAGCAATACCATGTGTTTAATACCGAATTGATGCCGGCACTCGCACAGCAGGGCATACACCTGGTTTCACATGGCGATCGTACGGCTCAGCAAAAACGCTGGGTTGCACGGTATTTTGAAACAGAAGTGCGGCCTTTGCTAGTTCCGGTGGCGCTTGATCCCTCGCACCCGTTTCCGCAAGTTGCTAATAAGTCTTTGAATTTTATTGTTTCTTTAGGTGGGGTAGACGCATTTGGACGCGATAATAATATCGCCATCGTTAAAGTACCTCGCGTATTGCCGCGCCTAATTAAGTTACCTAAAAATCTTAGCAACAAACAACAGAAGTTCGTCTCTTTATCCAGTGTCATTCGCGCCCACTTGGCAAGCCTGTTCACTGGACGTGAGGTCCTTAATTTTTCCCAGTTCCGCGTGACGCGGCACTCAGATTTGGCTGTAGATGAAGAAGACGTTAAGAACCTAAGAACAGCCTTACGCAAAGGCTTGGTGCAGCGCAATTATGGTGATGCGGTTCGCTTGGAAGTCTCGCATGGCTGTGATGAGAAGCTGGCTAAATTATTGTTGCAACAATTCGATTTGCCCAAGCTGTCTCTTTACCGCGTGCACGGCCCCGTCAATTTGGTGCGGCTCGTGCAGTTGGTGGATTTAGCGGAAGGCAATAATCTAAAATTCAAGCCGTTTGAACCGCAGATTACGCAGCAACTATTGCCGGGAGTCTCTTTTTTTGCGCAATTAAAACAGCAAGATATCCTCATCCACCAGCCCTATGAGAGTTTTGAATCGGTCATTGATTTTCTGAGCGAGGCGGTCAATGATCCGGATGTACTGTCCATTCAACAGACCATTTACCGTACCGGTGCTGATGCTCGCATGCTTAAATTATTGCAGGAAGCAGTAAGGCGCGGCAAGGAAGTGATGGCGGTTGTTGAGCTTAAGGCTAGATTCGATGAAGAGGCCAACATCAACTGGGCAGAGGCACTCGAATCCGTTGGTGCACAGGTGGTATATGGC
>JACDEP010000056.1 GCA_013816325.1 Methylotenera sp. | reverse complement strand
ATATATGGCAAACAGACTACCAACAAATTCGTGATGTATAACGTGCTTAAAGTCAGCAAACCAACACGCAATAGCGATGAAACAGTCACCCTGCAAAATATCGACAACCCACTCAGCCTTTTCGAAACTACTGCACAAAAACTAGCCTCTTCAGGTTACATCCGTATCAGCCAAACCCCCTACATTGATTTAGAAGCTGCAACACCAAAACGCCGTAAGGCTGTCCGTAAACCAACTAGGTGCCCGTTGACGTTTGATTTCCTGGAAGACCGCGCCGATAGTGAACGTCCCGCGCCGATTATTCCCGATTTATTTAGCGTTGACCAAACAAACTAATGCCTTGGCGGGCCACCCCATAAATCATGTCCATCTGCTTCATAGATTTCAACTTCAACAAAATCACCGGGTGTTAAGCCCTCAGCATCTTCCAAATACACCACACCATCAATCTCAGGCGCATCAGCCTTAGTACGGCCTATTGCTTCAAAAGTACCGTTTTCCAACTCATTAATCTCATCCACCAAAACCGTTTGCATGCTACCGATTTTAGCTTGTAGTTTTGCTGCGCTGATACGCTCTTGTACTTGCATGAAGCGCGCCAAACGTTCTTGCTTTACCTCTTCAGGCACTTGATCCGGCAAGTCATTAGCTTTTGCCCCATCTACAGCGGAATAGGCAAAACAACCCACCCTATCCAACTGCGCATCTTCTAAGAAGTCTAGCAGCATCTTAAAATCATCTTCAGTTTCACCGGGGAAGCCGGCAATGAAAGTACTACGCACGGTGATGTCCGGACAAATTTCGCGCCATGCTTTAATGCGTGCCAAGTTGTTTTCACTACTAGCCGGCCGCTTCATAGCTTTAAGAATCCGCGGGCTTGCATGCTGGAACGGAACATCTAGATACGGAAGAATCAAGCCATCTGCCATAAGCGGGATCACTTCATCCACATGCGGATAAGGATAAATGTAATGCAAACGCGTCCATACACCAAGCTCACTCAATGCTTTAGTGAGTTCTGTCATGCGAGTTTTAACCGGACGGCCATTCCAAAATCCAGGACGATATTTCACATCTACACCATAAGCAGATGTGTCTTGCGAAATGACAAGAATCTCAGAAACGCCGGCATTGACCAAGTTCTCAGCTTCATTCAACACATCACCAATCGGGCGGCTAACTAAATCGCCACGCATGCTAGGAATGATACAGAAGCTGCAACGGTGATTACAACCTTCAGAAATCTTAAGGTACGCATAATGGCTAGGCGTTAAACGCACCCCTTGCGGCGGCACAAGGTCAGTATATGGATCATGCAGTTTCGGCAGGTTGGCATGCACATGGGTCATCACTTCTTCAAGCGCATGCGGGCCAGTCACAGCTAGCACACTTGGATGTGCCGCTTGAACCACGCCAGCTTTAGCACCCAAACAGCCAGTAACGATTACCTTGCCATTTTTGTTGATGGCTTCGCCAATCGCATCTAAAGATTCTTGCACAGCAGAGTCAATAAAGCCGCAGGTATTGACCACGACCAAATCAGAATCTTCATAACTGGCAGAAATCTCATAGCCTTCTGCACGCAATTGGGTGAGAATACGCTCTGCGTCTGAGCCCGCCTTTGGGCAGCCTAAAGATACGAAACCAACTTTTGGATTTGCTAAACTCATTAATCAAACTCACATTTCAAAATATGGGGTAAAAATTCTAATGTCTAAGCTGGACAAGGCACGCAAAAATTTGATTGCGACGCATATGCGTTGTGAGCGAATGAAATTTTTAAGTAAAGCCTTCTAGCGACGAAATTTTAATTTTTAGAATTATGTATATTATTGCTATTGCTTGGCTCTACGTTACTGTACTAATGGCCGCTACAGAAAAAACTATCACAGCCGGCTTACTTACTTTTATTTTTTATGGCTTACTGCCATGCGCACTATTATTATGGCTTCTTGGCGTTAAACATCGCCGTCACCAACAGCGCGTTAAACATTAAGCGATGACACTGTGCACGATCCAGATAGTACTCACGCCGAAAGCGATGAGTAGCACCTGACTGATCGTTGCTTTTAACTCTGTACGTTTGTGCAACCCTGGAATCAAATCCGCTACCGCGACATATAACAAGCTTGATGCTGCCAAACCTAAAATGACCGGTATCAGACTTTGTACATATTGCAGCGCAAAATAAGCCATCAACCCACCTATTAGGGTTGCAAAGCTTGAAACTAGGTTAAAAATGAATGCTTGTTTCTTGGTGTAACCAGAATGCAGCAGAATAAGGAAATCGCCTACTTCTTGTGGAATCTCATGCGCAATAATCGCAAGTGCAGTGACTAAGCCTAGTTTTACATCCACCATGAAAGCGGCGGCTATCAATATACCGTCTATGAAATTATGGAAGGTATCGCCTATCATAATCATCATGCCGCTACGGCCACCATCATATGCATAGTCGTGACTGTGGCGATGCATATTCAACGAGGACTGTGGATTGGCTACTTTATATTTGGTATCGCCAACATGCCCAGCCGGACAGTTTTCTTCCGTATGTATTGCATGTACTTCACAATGGTCGCCATGGCAGTGCCGCCAGATCACTAGCTTTTCGAGCACGAAAAACAATAACAGGCCAAGCAGTAATGTCGCAGAAACCGTTTCCACACTGCCTGCCACACTGAAGGCATGAGGCAAAATCTCCAGAAATACCGCACCTAGCATAGCGCCTATGGCGTAGCTCACCAGCATCGGCACCCACGTAGTACGTACATTCAATGCAAACACAGCCGCTAAAGATACGCTCAAAACGCCGCCTAACAGACTTGCGATAACAATCCAGCTTAGAGTGGAGATTTCTGATGTAGCACTAACCAGGTTTAGCATAGCTCTTTCAAAATTCGCAATAACATTATGCTCATTTTGAGCAAAGCGTGCATTATAAACGCTAACCCCTTTTGATGCTTTAATAGACGCGATTATCGACTGTTAAATGTTACATAGCCCAATCAATGTCATGATTTCTCAAGAAACTACGGAAAAAAATCTCACAATACGTATGCCACCTATCTTTCGGGCATGGCAACCAGACGAATGCAATTACCGACAAATATTTACAAAGACCTGTGGCTTGAAAGAGGCAAAACTTTGCCACATCCTCACGCAATACTGCTGGTTTCTGCCCATTGGCAAACGCATAGTACAAAGGCATGTTTGGTTGCGAACCCTGAGATAATCCACGATTTAGGCGGCTTCCAGAAGAGTATTCGCTCAGAAGTACCTGGCAACTGAAGCTCCAGACTATGTAAAACTTGTACGATAACTATTAGGCGATGAAATTGTAATAGGCACGCATGAGTAAGGTCTAGATTATGGTGCTTAGCAGTGCTACAGTCCCTTTTTCCTGAAGCAGAAGTGCCGGTATACTAGCTGAGTTTAGACGTAGACCTGAATCTTGCCGGTCATTTTGCGCTGGCTAAGAAATTAACCAGCCTGCGTGAGCAAGGCGTGATAATCATCGGTAGTGGCAATATCGTTCATAGCCTCCGTTTAATGAATATGCAAGGTGACACGACGGAGTGGGCTAAGGACTTTGACCAATATATAACGGCATTGGAAGCCGGTGATGACGATGCGCTGATACATATTGAGCGGTGCGCTCAAATGAACATTACTTGCCACTTGTATATGTTGCGGCTGTACGCCAGACCGATGACTACCTGCATTTTTTGATTGAGTCTTTTGATTTAAACACGCTAAGTATGCGCAGCGTTATTTATGTATAAAACTTTTACTAGCCAGCCAAATCAGGCTAGCCATGCGACCGGTAGTATTATCTCGCCGGAATGAGAAAAAACGCGTTTTATCGGTGTAAGTACAAAATTCTTCATTGACACTACTACCGTAAATGGCTTTCACGCCAACCGAAATTAAACGCTGCTTGGCGATGGTATATATATCACAGAGCCATTTATCGCTGTGAGGCTTGAAGGCAGCCGTTGCCTGTTCATCTTCGTGCATGAATTGCTCCCGTACATCATCCGATACTTCGAACGCATTGGGGCCGATTGCTGGACCAAGCCAAGCCAGTATATCTTCAGGTTTAGCGGGCATTTTCGCAATAGCTGCTTCAATCACCCCATCGCATAAGCCACGCCAGCCGGCGTGCACCGCAGCAACAACCGTACCGGTTTTATCGCAAAGCAACACAGGTAAACAATCGGCAGTCATAGTGACACAGACAACATTAGCTTCCGTGGTAAAAGCGCCATCGGCATTTTTCAGGCAGCCGCTTTTTGCGGCATCAATCACTTGCGTACTGTGTATTTGATTCATCCATACAGGCTCACTCGGCAGGTAAGGACTGAGCAATTGTCGATTATGCGCAACCGATAATGGGTTATCTTTTACATGCTCGCCAAAATTGAGAGTTTCATAAGGCGGCTTGCTTACGCCGCCAGTACGTATGGTTTGCAGCGCTTTGACATTGGCTGGGGCGGGCCAATTTGGAGTAATAAAATTTAGATTCTGCATCTTTATTCCTCGCCTTCTAGCTCAAAATCGTCATCAACGTATGGCTCTTCATCCATATCGTCTTCATAATCTTCACCGGATAAATAAGGTTCCATACTGAATTCGAACTCTTCTTCCATCTCATCGCGTGGATCCTCGTGACGCATGGCTTCCAGCAAGGCCTTCATGTCGTCGGCAAGTTCGATCTGCCATTCCATGAATTCGTTGGTTGCAGGGTGATTCAATCCAAGCTTGATTGCATGCAGGGCCTGCCGATTGAATTGACTGACTTCATCACGCAAAGTTTGCGTCATGGCACGAATGGGGATGATGTTACGAAACCCATAAATCGGATCGCCCACAATAGGTGCCTTTAAAAACTGCATATGCACGCGGATCTGGTGGGTTCGTCCTGTTTCCAGATTGCAGCGCATATAGGTTTGCACAGAGAACCTTTCCAGCACTTCATAACGCGTAATCGCAGGTTTACCCATTCGATTAATCGCCATTTTGGTACGTGAACGTGGGTCGCGCCCTATCGGCTGATCTATCGTGCCATTACGCCAGATTTGCCCCCACACAATTGCACGGTACTCACGTTTCACGGTACGTGCCTGCAACTGACGCACTAAATTCGTCTGTGCCTCTAGGGTTTTTGCAATGACTAATAAGCCGCTAGTATCTTTATCCAGTCTATGCACGATACCTGCACGCGGTACGTCTTTTAGTTTTGGAGCATGGAATAATAATGCGTTAAGTAAGGTACCGCTCCAGTTACCGGCCGCGGGATGCACTACCATGCCTGCCGGTTTATTGATGACTAAAATATGCTCGTCTTCATAGACGATATCAAGCGGTATGTCCTCAGCGACAAATGAAAAAGTTTCCGGTTTGGCTTGCACTTGTACGTTGACCAGCTCGCCCCCCCAGACCTTTGTTTTAGCGCTACTCGGCTTATTATCAACAGTGACCAAGTCATCTTTGATCCAGGCCTGAAGCCGAGAACGGGAATGATCAGGCAATAAACGCTGCAACGCCACATCTAGACGTAAGCCGCCTAAATCATGAGGAATAGTTAAAGTAATTGTATTGTTAAGAGATGGTTCAGTCACGTCAGTCATCGGTTATAATAATTGCTAATTCTTAAGTAGGTTTTGGCATGAAGTATATCTTAATTTTAATGTTTGCCTTGTTGCTCAATGGTTGCGCAATCTTTGGCGCCCCTACCGAGTTTGACGATACCAAAGGCTGGTCAGCCGAGCGTATTTATCAAGAAGGCGAAACCAAAATGACCGATCGCGATTATGACAAAGCGATCGTCTATTTCGAGAAACTGGAATCACGCTACCCGAATGGCCGTTTTGCTGCCCAGGCACAGCTAGAAATTGCCTATGCAAATTACAAAAAACAAGAGCCCGTATTAGCAGTTGCTGCTGCTGATCGCTTTATCAAGCTGCATCCTAACCATCCGAATGTCGATTACGCTTATTACCTCAAAGGCTTAGCGGTGTTCAATGAACGTGGCATTATTGAAAAAGTCACTGCACAGCAAATCAGTGACCGAGATCCACGTGCATTAAGCGATTCCTTTATGACCTTCAAAGACTTGGTTACGCGATATCCAAATAGTCGTTACGCGAAAGATGCCACCCAGCGCATGGTGTATTTATCTAACAGCTTGTCCGAACATGAATTACATGTGGCACGCTATTATATGAAACGCCAAGCCTATCTTGCAGCAATTAACCGGGTTAAATATGTTATTGAATACTACCCACAATCACCGGGTGTTGAAGAAGCCTTGGTAATCTTGATCAGCGCTTATGACCTGATGAGCCTGGATGACCTCAAGAACGACACCATTCGCGTGTTACAAGCCAATTATCCGAACAGTGCCATGCTAGGTAAAGGCGCCCCAACCGATGAACGCGTTTGGTGGAAGTTCTGGGAAAGTTTGTACTAAGGTTGGACGCTACGAAATAAGCAATGTTTTAAAGCCCACTTATTCACTAAAACCTGGGCTTTAATGTTTTTTAGCCTTGCGCTGCGTTGCGTCTACATCTTTCTTGGCTTTTAATTCAGCACGGTGAGCTGTCTTACGACGGCGCATACTTACAATACCTTCGCCAGGTTTACGTTTATCTTCATCTTCCGCAAACGGGTTAGCGCCTTGCTTATATTGCACGCGTAAAGGCGTACCTGAAAGCTGGAATGTCCTACGGAAAGTCTTTTCCAAAAATCTAGTATAAGCATCTTTGACGCCATCCACATGGTTACCATGAATCACTACAATCGGCGGATTGCTACCGCCCTGATGGGCATAACGTAACTTAGGACGGATACCTTTGCTAATAGGTGGCTGGTGTTGTTGCAAAGCATCAATCAATACGCGTGTAAGTTGTGGTGTAGATAATTTGGCGAAAGCGGCTTTATAAGCAATGTCTACTGATGTGAATAACTCAGGCAAGCCTTTTTTACGTAAGGCTGAAATATAATGGAATTCAGCGAAATCCAGAAACATCAATTTACGGTCAATTTCACGCTTGATCCAGTCCCGCTCTTCTTCTTTTAGGCCATCCCATTTATTGATAGCCACAACTAAAGCGCGGCCAGCATCCAATATATAGGCGGCTACATGGGCATCCTGCTCAGTAATGCCTTCTTGGGCATCTACCACTAAAATCACCACATTCGCTTCTTCAATGGCTTGTATAGTTTTGATCACTGAGAATTTCTCAATCGCTTCTAGAACACTGCCGCGTTTACGTACACCAGCTGTATCAATCAACGTATAGTTTTTGCCATTCTTTTCCAAATCAATATGAATAGAATCGCGCGTGGTACCAGGTTCATCAAATGCGATTACACGGTCTTCACCTAGCAGTGCATTTACAAGCGTAGATTTACCTACATTCGGGCGGCCGACAATGGCAACTTTAGGAATGCGATCACCGCTATAATCTAACGATTCAATTTCTTCTTCAATCTTGAAATTTTCAAGCGCGAGTTCAACGATATCTTTTACACCTTCACCATGCGCTGATGAAATAGAAAGCGGATCGCCCAAGCCAAGCTCGTGGAAGTCTGCACTGACCACCGCTTTTTGCATACCTTCGGTTTTGTTCACTGCCAGCAATATTGGGCAACGGCTCCTACGCAGGCGATTGGCGATTTCCATATCCTGTGGCGTAGCGCCTTCGCGACCATCCACCAAGAATATAATGACATCTGCCTCATCAATCGCCAGCAAGGTTTGCTTTGCCATGGCCTTTAAGATGCCACTATCGGTATTAGGCTCAAACCCGCCAGTGTCTACTACCAGATAAGGCTGACTAGCACCCACACCCCGGCCATAATGGCGATCGCGTGTAAGACCTGGCAAATCGGCAACAAGTGCGTCGCGGCTTTTGGTCAGGCGGTTAAATAAAGTGGATTTGCCGACATTCGGTCGGCCAACCAGAACTATGGTAGGTATCATGCGGATATTCTAATGATTCTTCAACTAAGTGTTCTAAATGATAGTACTGTTAAGCGGTTAAGCGAAACCGCACTCTAAATGTTACGGGAAAACATCGCAACTGTTTGATTATGCTGCCTATTTAACTTGGACTGCAAAAACACTGCCGTCACGCGTTTGCGCTAATACGGTATTACTATTGATTAGCGCTAATTGCGGCATGATAGGACTATTATTGGTCTTGATCCTAGAAGCCAACGCGCCATCTTCACGGCTCAAAAAGTGTACATAACCTTCTATATCACCGATGGCTAGCAAACTTCCCATAGGCATAGGTGCTGTTAGCTGGCGATTTTTAAGTGCAGCTTGACGCCAGAAAGTTTTACCGCTGGTGTACTCCAGAGCATAGACAGAGCCTGCGGCATGCGATACAAAGATACGCCCATCTTCTGCGTTCAATCCGGATAAACTAGAGATGTCGCGGTTCCATACTATCCGGCCAGATACCCTATCTACCGCGGCAATTCTGCCTTGATAAGCCACGGCATAGACTAGAGGACCATCAACAAAAGGCAGGCTGGTAATGTCTGCAATGCGTTCAATTTCGGTCACGCCTTTAGGCTGTGCGACCGAAGCTTCCCATAGCAACTTACCATTATCGGCACGTATGGCTACGAGCTTACCACCCGCAAAACCTGCGTATACTGCACCGCTATCTACAGCGATACCAGCACTGCTACGCAATGCCAGTGAAGGTGTTGTGCGGTCATAAACCCATTTACGACTGCCGTCATTGGCATTAATACCAAAAATTCGGCTATCGCCTGTGCGGACAATCACTGTGCCGTCAAAATATTTTGGCGCGCTTAAAACTTCACTGCTTAACCTGGAAATCCATTGCAATTTACCTGCAAGGTCATAGGCATAAATAGAGCCTCTTTGCGTACCTACTAATACTAGGCTGCCGCCGGCACCGACACCGCCTGATAATTTTTCAGGCACTTTTACACGCCATGCCTGGCTACCATTTGATACATCTAATTTAACGATTTCACCCTCTGCACTTGCAGCGTAGGCATAACCAGCTTCAACTGTAGGAGAAAATTCAAAATCTCCAGCCTCTCCTACCTTAGTTTGCCATAAGATTTTGGAAATGCTGGTCTGCTTGATTTCAGCCAAAGGTTCGGGCGGGTCGGCAGCTTCGCGGCCGAAAATACGCTCAGAAATATTTGTCTTGATATCAGTAATGCTGCTACAAGCAGCCATGGACAACAGGCCGGTTAGAACAAATGAGCCAGCGAGAATTTTGATAAACTTTAAGCGCGACAACACGATGCTCCAGCCTGATTGAATAACACTGATTGAACGGTCAAGTTAAGATTACCCAATTTGCAACTAACCTAATGCTTCCAGCTTTTGCTGCGTTAAGGTGCGATATTTACCTTGTGGATCTAACTTTGCCAATGCTTGCTGGTAAGCTGTTTTAGCTTCGTCATTTTTGCCCATGCTAACTAATACATCGCCTTTTAAGTCCGCAAATAAACCATCAAAGCCTGAGTCATGCGATGCATCCAGTAACTTTAATGCGCCTTCATAATCTTTTTCTTCGGCTAAAATACTAGCTAACTGCAAACTGGCAATGGCGCCTACTGAAGTTTCCTTGGCATGTTTGATCGTCCAATCCAACTGTGCCTTAGCACTTTTTACTTCATTAGCATGGTAATTAGCTTTTGCAGCAAATAAAGCTGCACGACCGGCATAGGGCGTTGAAGCATATTGATCCATAAGCACCGCTGATTTTTCTTGAATAGCCTTCAGGTCTTTTTCATCGGTAATTACTAGTTCTTGATATTCTGTAGAGGCTGCGACCGCTTGTTTTCCTTGGTAATATTTCCAGCCCTGGTAAGCTGCGTAAGCGACCAAAAGTGCCAATACCAAGTTGGTGGCCGTCTTGCCATACAGTTTCCACCAGGCTTTAAATTCGTCTAACTGCTCTTGCTCTTCTAAATCGTATGCCATTTCATTTCCTAATCTAATTCAATCTAAACACTCTTAACTATATTAAGCGCTGACCGCATCGGTACTATTCTTTTTTCCGGTCTTTTTACCTGGAATAGCCGCCAGTAAATTCTGCGTATATTCATGTTGTGGTTTTTGATAAATATCCACCACCGCGCCAGCTTCCACAACCTTACCTTTATTCATTACCACAATGTCATCAGCAATATGGCGCACTACGCGTAGATCATGGCTGATAAACATATAACTCAGGGCCATTTCTTGTTGTAATTCTTTCAGAAGCAACAAAATCTGCGCTTGTATCGAAACATCCAACGCCGAGACCGGTTCATCACATACTACAACTTTAGGCTGCAACACCAATGCACGTGCAATACCAATACGCTGTCTTTGCCCACCGGAAAACTCGTGCGGATATTTTTGCATATCCGCTTCGGTAAGGCCCACCCGCTTTAACATGGCAATGACTCTTTGCTGCTGCTCTGCACTGCTGCCCAAACCATGGATAAGCAAGCCTTCACCAACAATCTCACCCACGCGCATGCGCGGATTGAGCGATGCAAAAGGATCTTGGAATACCATTTGCAAGTTCTTGCGCATAGCCCTTAAAGCCGCGCCCTTGATTTTAGACAAATCCTGCCCGGCAAATAGCACTTCACCGCTATCCAAGGGCTGCAATTGTAACAGACAACGTGCCAGCGTGGATTTACCACTGCCGGATTCACCGACAATAGCAAGCGTGGTACCTTCTCGCAAACTTACGCTGACATTGTCAAGAGCCTTGACTAGGGTACTACCAAAGCCAAGTTTGCCACTACGCTGGTGATAAGTCTTAACTAAATTATTTGCAACTAAAATGTCGCCACTCATAGACCGGCTCCTGCATTAGGTTGATTTTCAGGCAACCAAGCATAATCAATTGGTCTTAATGGATTTTTTCCTTCCGCATCCGGCACACAGGCCAGTAAAGCCTTGGTATAAGGATGTTGAGGATTTCCTAACACTTCATCTTTAGTACCGGCTTCCACGATTTCGCCCCTGAACATCACTACGACTTTATCTGCAATATCGGCTACTACGCCAAAATCGTGCGTAATAAACAGCATACCCATGTTCATACGGGTCTTTAGTTCGTCCAACAACTTGAGTATCTGTGCCTGCACCGTTACGTCCAAGGCGGTGGTTGGCTCATCCGCAATCAATAACTGTGGCTCACAGGCAATGCTCATGGCTATCATAACGCGCTGGCGCTGGCCACCGGAAAGCTCATCAGGATAACTATTCACGCGGCTTGTTGGAATACCTACCATGTCTAATAAGTTTGCGATTTTTATTTTCAACGCATCGCCTTTCAGGCCTAAATGCGTGGTCAGGCTTTCGCCGATTTGGTAACCGATTGTCAACACCGGGTTCAATGAGGTCATTGGCTCTTGGAAAATCATCGCAATGCTTTTGCCGCGAATTTTCCGCAAGCTTTCATCATCCAGCAAGATTAAATCCCTAACACCACGCTCAGCATCATTAAATAAAACCATGCCTTGGGTGAGCTGCAATTGCTTTGATAGTAAGCCCATGACAGATAACGCGGTTAGGCTTTTCCCACTACCGGATTCACCGACTACACAAGTAGTTTGCCCGGCTTCAATAGTAAAACTGACGCCGTTAACCAATAAACGGGACGGCATTTTTTTTGGCACGATGCTGAGGTGATCGACTTGTAGTAATGGCTTTGTTGTATCTGTAAGGGCTATCATTTATTTAATTAATGTTGCGCCTAAAGGATTAACTGCGGTTATTAAGCATAGTACTTAAACTTTTATCAGGTGTTTAATCGCGTCTTCAATACTGCATTGCATCTGCTCCGCTTTGACTTCAGCCAGCATCGGCTTTAAGGTCACTCGGTTATTTGCCACCTCATCGTCACCGAGAATCACGGAAAATTTGGCCTGACTTCTATCAGCTTTTTTCATCTGCGACTTAAAGCTGCCTCCTCCGGTATGCAATACCACTTGAATGTTGGCATTGCGTAACTGCTCGGCAATCCCAAATGCAGCTTTCTCAGCTTGCTGACCCACATTGACCAAATATACATCAGGCGCATCACTTGCGGTAATGCCATGTTCCTGCATTAATAGGAATACGCGCTCTAAGCCAATACCAAAACCACAAGCAGGCGTTGGCTCGCCGCCCAAACGCTCAACCAATGTATCGTAACGGCCGCCGCCAGCAATGGTACCTTGAGCGCCCAATTTCGTTGTCACCCATTCAAATACGGTACGGTTATAGTAGTCCAAACCACGGACCAGGCGGGCATTGATTTCATACGCCACACCAGCCGCATCCAGCAAGCGACACAGGCCATCAAAGTGCGCACGGGATGCATCACCTAGACCATCTATTAATTTAGGTGCTGCTTCACACATGGCTTGCATACGTGGATTTTTGGTATCTAAAATACGTAGTGGATTGGTATGCAAGCGCCGTTTCGCATCGTCATCAAGCAAGTTTGCATGTTGTTCAAAATAATCAATCAACGCATTGCGATAGGCTAGGCGTTCATGCGCATCACCAATACTATTGATTTGTAGCGCTACATCTTGGATGCCTAACTCTCGCCACAATCTTGCAAGTAAAACTATCTGCTCGGCATCCACTTCAGCGCTATCAAAACCAATGGCTTCAACACCAATC
>JACDEP010000173.1 GCA_013816325.1 Methylotenera sp. | reverse complement strand
GGTTGCGTTAATGAATGACCAGCTCGTTACTAGTGGAACAATGGGTTATGTCGGGGTTGCAATCGGCACGGGACCTACTGTAGAAGTTTCACGAGCTCAGGCTTATCAATTGGCAAATAAGATTATCGTGCCAAATTTACGCTATAGAAACGATGTGGGCGATCGGGTAATTAATGGAGATTATGCGGGATTAAAGGCGCTGGGATATATTGCGAATTAAAACCTATTGTTTTGAATTATCTTCCTTAGGTTCGTTTTTATAAACACCCCGGATATTAAGTGCAGCGAGACAAAATTGTAAAAGGATTAAAGCGTAGGCTTGAGTATAGAAACCCCATATTACCCATAACACATTACTAATTAGAAAAATCCAAAACCCCCAGCATCTCTTTTGCTTAGAGGTTGAAGCCACCAGCCAAGCTGCAAGTACGGTTGACAACATTGCGGGCCATTGAATTAAGTTTAAGTAGTTCATTAATAGTAATTTTTAACATGTTGAATATGAATAATAATATAAAAAAATTCATGCGAAGCAAGAGATTTTCGCTTACTTCGCACTCAGTGATTATTTTTTAGGTTTGCTAGTGTCATCGCAGTTTCTTGTAGCACTGGTAGAACCTGAACTAGCACTAACATTTACATCACAGTCTTTGTTACGCATATTTGTGTTTTTATTGCTAGTATTTCTGTTTGTTTTATTTCCAGTAGTAGCTGACGTGCTTGAGTTACCTGAAGCTCCAGTAGCACTTGAATTACCTGAGGTCTTAGAATCCATTGAATTAGAAGAATCCATTGAATTAGAAGGTGATGATGAACCTGCAGGCGTAGTAACAGTAGAACTGTTTTTACCCGGTGTAGCAGAAGTATTAGTACCTGCATTTGTCGCGCCAGCAAAAGCTGTTGGCATGGCATAGAGTGAACCTGCTAATAATATTGTGAGTACCGATAAAGATGTTTTAGTTGATTTCATAGTATTTACTCCTTATTGACGAAGTTAATTCTTCTGAAAGGAAGAAGTATTAATGTAAAGGCTTCTTGTTCAATTGCTTATAGGTAGATTCTGAATTATTTATAGGTCTATTCTGAGCGTATCGTAGGATTATGTTTAAAGGATGGTTGCAGTTAGTAAAACTTCAAATTATGATGATAAGAATACGAAAGGATTAGGGAAATGCAGGAATATCAGGAATGGCAGGAGCTAACGCTACGATGGTCAAAATCGCTTAGCAAAGCAAGAATCAAAGAAGCAGTAATTGCCGATAGAATGAATTCATTTCTTAAGGGAAATGGTTGCCTGCCAACTACACAAGACCTTAAAGATGTAGAAGAACTTTGGCGAATTCACGTTGAGTATAGAAACGCGTTAAATAACTATGTGGCAGAAGTAATTAAACGTAACGAATCAAAGTAAACGTATCAAAACAACACTCAATAAAGCAGTTCAAAACAACAGATAGCAGGGCCTTAAGAATTTAAAATCTGCTTGCGAAATAAAAAACCATACTCGCAATCTCAATCTTAGGTTTATATCGAAGCAAGTTTCGTTTTAATCCGCTACGCTTGGTCACTTACACATAGTAATACTATAGGCAGTTGGGAAAATATTCTCGCTACGTCGATTTTCCCAGAATATACATGGTAACGTTGACCGGTTAATACATCGTGTATTTCACCATTAGTTAAAGTTGGAAGCTGCACAAAAGTATTTTCCCAATGCCCAGGCGTAAAAGCCAACCCCTTCCCGCCTTCGGTAAATGCATGGGTTAAGCGCGGCACCACCACAATTCCAGTCTGGTTTTGATAACTGCGCATAAAGGCTACCAGATGTATAGCGCGTGGCCCCGTGATTTTTAAAGGGATATAATTACCTTCATTAAAAAGGCTGAAATGTTTTTTCCTGAATAATAAAGTGGTGGCGATAATGTGCTGCTTGATAGCGCCGGTTTTCCAATGGATGATTTTGCTAGTTAAATCGACCTCTTCATTCAGCATATTACGTCTGGTCTCATAATCCACTGCGCGGCGATTATCAGGATCTACCAGCGTAAAGTCCCACAATTCAGTACCTTGGTATAAATCAGGAACGCCTGGGGTAGTCATGCGTAGCAAGGTTTGACTTAAGCTATTCACGGCTCCGGAAGCAGAAATTTCCTCAACGAAAGATGCTGCACTATAAAGAAAAGCCGCACTTTTTTCGATATCCATCATATTAAATAAAAAATCACTGCAACCTTTTTCATAAAGCTCATTTGCTTGTATCCAATTCGAAATGCGCTTGGCCTCACGAATACTTTTTAACAACCAGCCATTTAATCTCTCGGCATAAGTTTTCATACCTGCTATATCATCTACCGCCAGTTCATAAGGCCATGCACCTATTAACATCTGGTATAGCATTACTTCATGGTGCGGCCGCGGTACATTGTATGTAGCATTGGGATTCTCTTCCTGCACTAGGTCTATATGAAAGCGTGCATTGGTTTGCTGCCATTCTGTGACGAGTTCTAGCCAGCGCTGCGGTATCTGGCTAATGACGGCAATGCGGGTCCGCACATCCTCACCGCGCTTATGGTCATGAGTGGCAGTAGCCAGCATCGTTTGCGGGAAAATATTTTGCCTTGAGGTGCATATTTTGTGAAATTCGGCTACATCCAATGACATTTTCGATGGGTCGCTCCCCACTTCGTTACGCGACAGCAAACGTCCATAACGGTAAAACGCCGTATCTTCTACCGACTTGGCCACTAACGGTGGGGTGAGCTGTTGAAAACGTGTGATAGCCCGTTGTGAAAGATCGGACATTTCACTATCAGGCTGTTGTATTACAAGCTCAGCGCTTAGCCAACTTAATACAATATCCATCAAGGGACGGTCTACATTACTTAAAGTAAGTTTTGCGCGGTTCGCAGTAGTTTGCAGTACTGCTTTATCGGTTTCATCTGGTCCACAACGTCCAATATAAGTGCGATACACCGGGAAGTGCACAAGTATCTCAATCAACACTCGCTTGATGGCAGCCAGCGAATAATCCCGACTACGCAGATCAGCTCTAGCGATACGGTGTAATGATGTGGCTGTGGCAGAGAACTCACCTACTAAGTTTTCCGATAGCAATTGGCGTCTGGCATTATGGACATGTTGCAGGAAATCAAAAGGGTCTTTGGCTAGTTCTTTCCATAATACGCCAAGCGGCTCAGCACCCCGAGGGTCATGCAGCAGCGCGCTCACCTGATCCATGAATTCGTAACCGGTAGTACCGTGTATATGCCACTCTTTATGGAGCCACTCATGCCTTTCTAATATTTTTTCTGCAATGATATAAGGGTTATTATGTAGATGTTTGGGCCGTTTTTCCACTAATGCATCAAGCCGGGTCCATAGTTTTAGGCAATACTGTTGCGGATGTGCCAGCCCATCAATATGGTCGAGGCGAACCCCATCAATCAATCCCTTTGCAAATAGCTCAAAGATCAAAGAATGGGTAGCTTCAAACACCTCATCAAGCTCTACACGTACGCCAGCCAATTCACACACTTCAAAAAAACGTCGCCAGTTGATTTCATCGGCTGCATTACGCCACCAAGTAAGTCGGTAATGCTGATGTTCCAAAAGTTCATGCAGGGCATTGCGGCTTTCCGGGGTGCCAGCAGTGTAATATTGCAGCGCGATTTCTATCGTTTTTAAGCCCTTCTCATCAGCGCCGAAGTTCTTCAAAGCCTTACGCACATCTTCAACTTGGCCTTCTACTGATGAAAACTTCTGCGCAAAATTAATTTCGCCTAAGGCGCTAATCAAACGGGCTAACTCCGGCGAGTCTGCCCTGGCCAATATCGCTGCATAATCTTTTAGCGCAATGGGAAAGTGATGGGAGTAATACTTGGCCTCCAAACAGCCATCCTGCTGGTTAAAGCTTAAAGTAATATCGTCTTTTTGCAGCACCTCGCCATAAGGCTCGCCTAAAAAAGGCGCGAGAATTTTGTTATAGAGTTCCGGGTCAGTGGAATACCAGTCTATATCGAACCAGAATGCATAAGGACTGGTTTGCCCCCATTCAAATACATGTTGCCACCATGGGTTTTCATAACCGCCTACCCCCATATGGTTAGGCACAA
>JACDEP010000055.1 GCA_013816325.1 Methylotenera sp. | reverse complement strand
CTGTCAGCCAGATAATATTGTAAGGTTTGGCTGGCGTTTTGATACTAAGCGGATTCAGCGGATAGTTTAATTTCCCTTTTAACTGAAGCTGTTTATCGTGCTTGATATCGAAACCAAGTTTCTGAAAGAAATGTCTTGCTGAAATGGGCTGGAAGAACGGCACGCTATTGGTGCTGGAGACAACCGCATCTTTATTGAATGCTTCATAAGCGGCATAAGCGAAATGCAGGCCAAACAATACAAAGGCAAAGCTGACTAATGCCTTTCTCAAAGAGAAAGTAAAGTTGATATTGCTTATCTTGCTATAGCGCGTAATGCCATAGCTAGCCAACCATAACAATAATATCTGGACTACTACAAAAACTAATGCAATAGCGCCAAACCCGGCGCTGGATGCGGTGCTGCCGCCCAATGAATCTATGCCTCCTGGAGTGATCACCAGGTTGACGATAAAGCCATTAATATAGGTACCATAAAGGGAAAATATTTTGTAATTGGCATACAGCAATAAACTTGTGAGCGCTCCTGTAATGATGCTCGCTATGCCAGTGATTAATATCCGTTTTTGCGTAAAGCCTGCGCAAAGCCAAGCCAGCGCTGTGAGCAATATCGCGGGAATTATATAAATGGCGCTATAGGCTAACCATACTAATATTACGTAGCTGCCATCCAACAAGCCGCTGCTGAAAGCGGTTTTAAACGTAATGGTTTGGCTGGAGATTGCCGCAGAAATCAAGAAGTTAAAGCAAAAGAAAAGCGATAAAGTACGTAGAATATTGTTTTGTTTAATATGAGTGAACATAGATTTAGTGGATAAAGTGCTATCGTGGAATAAGGATGTAAGCTTACAGCAATTTATATACCCGATTTAAATTGAATAATATAGTTGATGCAATAATATGATTTTAAACGATAAATTATTATTATTTGTTTTATACAGTTTTAACAGAAGGGTGGTTTTATAAATTTTTGCAGGGGTGATATCACTTTTCCTGCAAAAAACACAGCCTTTTTACTTTACGGTTTTGTTTTGAGACTGTGCCCAACTGTGATTTAATTTCGCCATGCAAACTTCTTTCAAATCTTCGTTTAGTACTGTCGCTATCATTGGCAAATACATGAATCCTGCCGCCTTGCTAAATATGCGCGACGAGCTACTGGTTTTGGCAGAACACCTACAATCGCACCAAATCAAAATATGCGTTGAAGAAAATACGGCCAAACATGCCCAATTAATAGGCTTTGATACAATTGCCTTAGATAACATTGGTAAAAGCGCTGATTTAGCGATTGTGCTAGGCGGTGACGGTACTATGCTCAGCGTAGCTCGCAGCCTTGTGCTTGCTGATGTACCATTAGTTGGCATCAATCGTGGCCGCTTTGGCTTCCTTACCGATTTACGTTCCGAGGATATGTTAATCGCGCTAGACCTCATTCTAGCCGGGGATTTTAGCAAAGACACGCGCATGTTGCTGTGTGGTCAAGTAATACGGAACGGTGAAATACTTTATTCGGGCCATGCATTGAATGATGTTGTCATCAAAAGCGGCTTACGCTTGATTGAGCTTGAAGTGATGATCGATAAACAGTTCGTGCATAAACAACGTAGCGACGGGTTGATTTTAACTACCCCTACCGGCACCACTGCATATTCACTTTCTGCAGGGGGGCCAATACTGCACCCGAATCTGGAAGCCATTACCCTGGTGCCTATCTGCCCGCATACTTTAAGTAACCGGCCTATCACCGTGAGCAGTAATAGCGAAATTGAAGTGAAGTTATTGCAAACCGACGAGGCGCAAGCTAGTTTTGATGGACAGTTTCAGATAGCCTTGGAAATAGGCGACACGATTATGATACGCCGCGCGAACCACTCAATTTCATTGCTACATCCTAGTGATTATTGTTATTTTGATATGTTGCGCAATAAGCTCAACTGGGCCAAGTAGCTTCGCTGAACTCGAAGAACTATGTTGACTTCGTTTAAATCGTGACAAAAGTACTGTCTTTCACTTGTCGCATTGTTATTTCCGTCTTTAGCAAAGTTTATAATGAAAACAAAATTTAAAAGATAGCCATGCTACAAAGCCTTTCCATCCGTGATTTTGTGATTGTCAGCCAGCTCGATTTGGAGTTCCAGGCTGGCTTTACCGTGCTTACCGGCGAAACGGGTGCAGGTAAATCTATTCTCATAGATGCGCTGTCATTGGCTTTAGGAGCCCGTGGCGAAGGCGGAATCACCCGTGTCGGCAGCGAGAAAGCCGAAATTAGCGCAATATTCAATATCAGCAATAACCTGCAAGCCCAGCAATGGCTGGTGCAAGCCGAAATGGAAGATATTGGTGAATTGATTTTGCGGCGCGTCATGTATACCGATGGTCGTTCACGGGCATTCATCAATGGCATCGCAGTCACCGTGGGCCAGCTTAAAGAGTTAGGCGAATTATTGGTGGATATCTACAGCCAGAATGCCCATCACTCTTTATTGAAACTGGCTACGCAGCGTGAAATTCTAGATCAGTTTGGTGAGCTTTTAGGCCTCGCGGCCCAAGTAAACACGCATTATAAAACTTGGCATCATTTACATCAGCAACGCGTGCAAGCTGAAAAACATACTAGCGAATACGCAAACGAGCTGGCTGAGCTACGCGACCAGATCCGTGAATTATCACAAGCGGTATTAACGCCTACAGAATGGGATGAGCTACAGCAGGAACATTTACGCCTTTCTAACGGTGCCAGTTTGCTTACTGGCGGCGAGGAATGCCGCGAACTGTTAAGCGAAGGTGAGCTATCTGCCGTAAGTATGCTGAGCCAAGTGCAGCACAAATTACAGCATTTGCAAGAGTACGATGATAGCCTGAAAGAAGCGGCAGAAGCCTTAGATTCAGCCATTATCCAGCTAGAAGAAGCCGACCGTTTCCTGAATCGCTATCTGCAAAGAACCGAATTGGACCCGGCAGGATTAGCTCAGCTGGATGCACGTATCCAGGCTATTCATGGCATTTCACGTAAATATCGGGTACAGCCTGAAGAGCTGGCCGACTTGCTAGCCAAGTCGCAGGCCCGGATGGCTGAACTTGAGTTGTTTGCAAACGACGGCGAGCTTGCCAAGCAGGAAGAGGCCGCTTCAGCTGAGTATATAAAGCTTGCTGAGCAGCTGAGTGCTGGTCGCAAGCTTGCTGCGAATAAACTAGGCACATTAATTAGCGGTGAAATGCAACGCCTTTCGTTAAGTGGCGGTAAGTTTGAAGTGGAGCTGACCGCCATTGCGCCTAGCAGCATTGGATTGGAACAAGTTGAATTCTTGGTAGCAGGTCATGCCGGTGTAGTGCCTCGCCCGCTAAGTAAAGTGGCTTCCGGCGGCGAGCTTTCCCGTATCAGCTTGGCGATTCGCGTGGTCACCGCGCAAAAAGGAAGCATCCCTACCATGATATTCGATGAAGTCGATGTTGGTATCGGCGGGGGCGTGGCAGAAGTGGTTGGGCAATTATTAAAACAACTGGGTAGTAATAGCGATAGCAAAATACAGCGTCAGGTATTAGTAATTACGCATTTGCCGCAGGTCGCTGCGCAAGGTACACATCACCTGCGGGTCAGCAAGTCACTGGTTAACCAGCAAACACTAAGTACGATTGAAGTGCTGGATGAAACTGTGCGTGTCGAAGAAGTGGCGCGTATGCTAGGAGGGATTGAGATCACCGAAACGACACGCCAACATGCAAAAGAAATGTTAGCGCGTTGAAAGCATTTTTAAAGCTTGTTAGAACAAGGTTGTTTAGAGCAGATACCGTAGATTGTTAATGAGTGGTCCTGCATCTTGAAACCGAGTGATTCTGCTGCGTTTTGCTGTCTTTTTTCGATTTCTTCATCGTAAAACTCTTCCACACGACCACATTTTACACAGACGATATGGTCGTGGTGTCCGCCGCCATTCAGCTCAAATACCGCTTTACCACTTTCAAAATGGTGACGAATGAGCAAGCCCGCTTGTTCAAATTGGGTTAATACACGGTAAACGGTGGCCAAGCCTACATCTTCACCTGAATTAATCATTACTTTGTAGATGTCTTCAGCAGATAAATGGCGCTCTTTGCTGTTTTCAAACAAGCTCAGAACTTTCAAGCGGGGAAGGGTGGCTTTTAAACCGGCGTTCTTTAAATCTTTCTGATCATGCATAGTCGTTTACTCACAATTAACAAGGACAGTGTTTTGGGTTAGCTGTCTACGTGGTATATTAACGCCAATTCCAACTAAAGTCATGATATGCGTTATTTCCCCATTTTACGATATCTTTTTATCTTATCGGTAATGTTGTGCACGGCTTGCGGCACGGCTTTGCCCACGGTAAAACCTTATAAGCTTGATGTCCAACAAGGTAACGTCGTTACCTCCAAAATGCTGTTGCAATTACGCCCCGGCATGACCAAATCTCAAGTGCGATTCATTATGGGGACACCGTTGCTGCAGGATAGCTTTCACGGTAATCGCTGGGATTATGTCTATCAATTACGTGAAAATGGCAAAATCATTGAGCAGCGCCGTGTCATCTTGGATTTTGAAAATGAGCTACTGAAATCTGTGCGTGGTGACGTGGTTCCCGCCGGGAGTGATAAAGCAAAAGCGCCGGATGAAACAATGAATACTGGCACTCGAGTTGTTGAGCCTACCAAGCTTGAAGAAAAAGGCATGCTTGATAAATTGAAGTTCTGGGAAAAGCATCAAGCTAAAAAAGAGGCGGCCAAAGTTAAAGAGAAGGAAAATGCCGCACCTATGGCGGCACCTACAGACTTAACTTCGCCACAGGATACATCGCAGAGTAAAGAAGAGAATAAACCCGAAGAGCAGAAATCTATATTGGCGGTGCCCCTGGAAACTGCACCTGCGGAATCCTCGCCAGCACTTGCAACCCCTGCCGCGGCTCCAGAACCGGTTGTAGAAACTCCACCGGTAGCTGAACCTGCAAAATCTCCTAAACCTTCACCCTCCAATACGCCGCAACAGGCACCAAAAGATGCTGCACCTACGCCAGAAGTTGAAGTGTCCCCGGCAGCAAATGAGCCGATAGCAGAACCTGCGAAAGCGGCAGAATATGAGCCAAGCTCCGGTATGTTGTTTGATAAAAGCTTGAAATTCGAACCTGAAGAAACTACTACAGTTAAGGCGGCACCACCTGCGCCGCGCGTCGGAAATAAAACACCACCTCCACCAAAAGACTTGCCACCTGAAAGTTCGCCAAGTTTCTTTGAGAAGATGTTAGAAAAAATAGGCTTTTAAGCCAAATCGTTAAGGTTATAAGTCATCATGGGTAATCCATTAAAAATTGTTATTGTTGGCTGTTCCGGCCGCATGGGTCATGCATTGCTGGAAAGCGTGTTTGCTGATGCTGAGCTGGTATTGCATAGTGCAGTGGATAGAAGCGAGAATCCGCATTTGGGTCGTGATGCTGGTGAATTGCACGGTAAAGTTTCGGGGGTAAAAGTCACTGCTGATATTGATGAAGCACTCAAAGGCGCTGATGTGCTGGTGGATTTCACGAGGCCTGAAGCGAGCATGCTGTACTTAGAAGCTTGTCAAAAAGCCAATGTAAAAATGGTGATTGGCACTACCGGTTTTTCAGCACAGCAAAAGCAAGCTATTGAAATTGCAGCTAAAAATATCTCCATCGTTTTTGCGCCTAACATGAGTGTGGGAGTTACGCTACTTATTAACCTTGTGCAATCTGCCGCCAAAGTGTTGAATGAAGGCTATGACATTGAAATCATAGAAGCGCATCATCGCCATAAAATAGATGCGCCTTCTGGCACGGCGCTACGTTTGGGTGAGGCGGCAGCAAGTGCCTTGGGACGTAACCTGGAAGACTGCGCCATTTACGGACGTGAAGGTGTCACCGGCGAACGCGATACAAGTACCATAGGCTTTGCCACCGTGCGAGGCGGTGATGTGGTAGGTGACCATACGGTGTTATTTGCCGGAATTGGTGAACGTGTAGAGCTTACGCACAAAGCTAGCAATCGTGCGACTTTTGCTATAGGCGCTTTACGAGCCGCAAAATTCTTAAGTAACAAAAAAACAGGCTTATATGACATGCAGGATGTATTGGGCCTGCGTTAAGCTAGGGCATTTCTCTTGAATCAGTATTCTTCTTGAATATGTTTACAAAGGCTAGTAGTCGTTTCTTCCTGATTCTGTTGGTCATTCTCAGTGTGGTGTTTATCTGGTCTGCTATCGCTCCTCATGACAGACTGACATGGTGGCTAGAGGTCTTTCCTGCCTTGATCGCTCTACCGGCCTTAATCTTCACTTATAACAAGCTTAAATTCACACGATTAGTCTATGTGCTGATATTGCTACACGCAATTATCTTGCTCATCGGTGGACATTATACTTATGCTGAAGTGCCGCTATTCAATTGGCTCCGCGACACTTTTGATCTGTCACGTAACTATTACGACCGAGTGGGACATTTCGTCCAAGGTTTCGTGCCAGCTATTATTGCACGTGAAATCCTTCTGAAGCAGTCTCCGCTGGTGGGCGGACGCTGGTTATTCTTTATTGTGGCCTGTATTTGCCTAAGTATCAGTGCCTGTTATGAGTTTATCGAGTGGTGGGTTGCAATCATTTCCGGTACTGGTGCAGATGCATTTTTAGGTACACAAGGTGATATCTGGGATACTCAATGGGATATGTTTACAGCCTTATTAGGTGCCATCATCGCACAGCTTTTGCTAGCCAGACAACAAGATAAACAAATTGGTAGAATGCGCACCTCGCAGGACGGATAGCCTGCAGTTGGCATTGATAAGTCGCAATTTTTTCGCTATAATTCGTTAATTCTGAAACGGGAAGAGTATACAAGCTCCTCCCGTTTTGCATATCTGCCATCTGTTCATGATGGACAAAGTAAAAATTTAGTTAACTTATGTTAAAACAAGGAATTATCGTGCCACAAAACCTGCCCGCCATACTCGTACTAGCAGATGGAACTATGTTTCGTGGCATTTCAATTGGAGCTTCAGGCAGTACCGTAGGTGAGGTAGTATTTAATACCTCAATGACTGGCTACCAAGAAATCCTCACCGACCCATCTTATAGCAAGCAAATCGTTACGCTGACTTATCCGCACATTGGTAACTATGGCGTGAATTTAGAAGACGTTGAATCCGGCCAGATATATGCAAGTGGCTTGATTATTCGTGACCTGCCACTGACATATAGTAATTTCAGGAATACCCAATCGCTGCCGGAATATTTAATAGCAAATAATATCGTAGCAATTGCGGAAATCGACACACGTAAACTCACTAGGACGTTGCGTGAAAAAGGCGCACAAACCGGCGCAATTGTCGCAGGTGAAGCTGATGAGGTTAAAGCGATCGCGAAAGCACGGGAAATTATCGCTGGCTTCCCAGGCTTAACAGGCATGGATCTAGCTAAAGTGGTAAGTTGCACTGAAGCATATGAATTTGAGCAAGGTGAGTGGGTGTTGGGTAAAGGCTTTGCTGATACACCTGCCCTGCAATACCATGTAGTGGCTTTTGATTACGGTGTTAAGCGTAACATTTTACGTATGCTGGTTTCGCGCGGCTGTAAAGTCACCGTGCTGCCAGCGCAAGCAACAGCGGCAGAAGCGCTAGCTTATAAGCCAGATGGTGTGTTCTTATCCAATGGCCCTGGCGATCCAGAGCCATGTGATTACGCGATTTCTGCGATTAAGACTATTGTAGATTCCGGTATGCCGACCTTTGGTATCTGCTTGGGGCATCAACTTTTAGCTTTGGCTAGCGGTGCAAAAACCCACAAAATGAAATTCGGTCACCACGGGGCTAATCATCCCGTGCAAGATACGGAAAACAATCGCGTCTATATCACTAGCCAGAACCACGGTTTTGCAGTAGATGCAGCAAGCTTGCCAGCCAATATTAAAACGACACACGTGTCTTTGTTCGATGGCAGCTTACAAGGTATCGCACGTACTGACCAACCTGCTTACAGTTTTCAAGGTCATCCGGAAGCAAGCCCTGGCCCGACCGAAATGAGTTATTTATTTGACAGATTTATTGATTTGATGAAACAAAGAAAGGTAGCTTAACGCGACAAAAAAGCGTGACGGACGGCTTTAATATAAGGCCGCAGTGAGTGAGCGACGCAGGCAGTACTTTTTCTAGTACAGCAAGGATGCGAGCAAGCGAGAACGCAATAGTAAAGACGCGCAGTAGCTTTCAATATGGCAAAACGTACTGACATTAAATCCATCCTCATCATAGGTGCGGGTCCAATTGTGATTGGCCAAGCTTGTGAATTTGACTATTCTGGCGCTCAAGCCTGTAAAGCGCTACGTGAAGAGGGTTACCGTGTAATTTTAGTAAACTCCAATCCAGCCACAATCATGACCGACCCCGAGATGGCGGATGCAACGTACATTGAACCGGTTACCTGGCAAATCGTAGAAAAAATCATTGCTAAAGAGCGCCCGGATGCTTTGTTGCCAACGATGGGCGGACAAACCGCGTTGAATTGCGCGCTGGATCTGGATAAACACGGTGTACTAAAAAAATATAATGTTGAATTGATTGGTGCTTCCAAAGACGCGATTGATAAAGCAGAAGACCGCCAAAAATTTAAGGAAGCCATGACCAAAATCGGTCTGGGTTCTGCACGTTCCGCCATTGCGCACAGCATGGAAGAGGCGCTGCAAGTGCAAGGCGCGATTGGTTATCCAGCCATTATACGACCGTCATTTACGATGGGCGGCAGCGGTGGCGGTATTGCTTATAACCGTGAAGAGTTTATGGCGATTTGTGAACGCGGCCTAGATGCATCGCCGACTAGCGAGTTGTTGATTGAGGAGTCGTTGCTAGGTTGGAAAGAGTACGAAATGGAAGTGGTGCGCGATTCAGCGGATAACTGCATCATTATTTGCTCGATTGAGAACCTGGACCCGATGGGTGTGCATACCGGTGACTCCATCACGGTAGCACCCGCGCAAACATTGACTGACAAAGAATACCAAATCATGCGTAATGCCAGCTTGGCAGTGTTGCGGGAAATCGGCGTGGATACTGGTGGCTCTAACGTACAATTCGCTATCAATCCTGATGATGGCCGCATGATCGTTATAGAGATGAACCCACGCGTATCACGCTCATCAGCCTTGGCTTCTAAAGCTACGGGTTTCCCAATTGCTAAAGTTGCAGCAAAATTGGCTGTAGGTTTTACGCTGGATGAACTTAGAAACGAAATTACAGGCGGTGCTACGCCAGCGTCCTTCGAGCCATCGATTGATTACGTGGTTACAAAAATTCCAAGATTCGCGTTTGAGAAGTTTCCACAAGCAGATTCACGTTTAACCACGCAAATGAAATCTGTGGGAGAAGTGATGGCGATTGGCCGTACTTTTCAGGAGTCGTTCCAGAAAGCGCTACGCGGCCTGGAGGTAGGCGTAGATGGCCTTGATGAAAAAACCACGGATATGGATACGATTACCAAAGAACTTGGCGTTCCTGGGCCAGAGCGTATCTGGTATGTAGGCGATGCTTTCCGTATGGGTTTAACGATTGAGCAAGTATTCGATCATTCCAAAATCGATACTTGGTTCTTGGTACAAATTAAGGATTTGATCGACCGCGAACAAGCGCTTAAAGGCAAGCAGATTGCTGACTTGGACAAACAGGCTTTACTCAAGCTCAAACGCAGTGGTTTCTCCGACAGGCGTTTAGCAACATTATTGAATACGGACCAGCACGCGGTGCGTGCTTATCGCCAGGCTTTGCAAGTGCGCCCTGTCTACAAACGCGTAGATACTTGTGCAGCGGAATTCTCGACTAATACCGCTTATATGTACTCGACGTATGAAGAAGAATGCGAAGCGGCACCAACCAATAACAAGAAAATCATGGTGCTGGGCGGTGGACCGAATCGTATCGGCCAAGGAATCGAGTTTGACTACTGTTGCGTACATGCCGCATTTGCCATGCGTGAAGATGGTTATGAAACCATTATGGTGAACTGTAACCCTGAAACCGTTTCTACTGATTATGATACCTCAGATCGCTTATATTTTGAGCCAGTAACGTTAGAAGACGTTTTAGAAATCGTTGCACTAGAAAAACCAGTTGGCGTGATTGTGCAGTATGGCGGCCAAACGCCGCTAAAACTTGCACGTGCACTGGAAAAGGCGGGTGTACCTATCATCGGTACTACGCCGGACGCGATTGACATGGCAGAAGACCGTGAGCGCTTCCAGAAAATGCTGCAGCAATTGGGCTTAAAACAACCACCTAATCGTACTGCCAGAACGCCTGAAGAAGCGCTTCGTGCAGCTTTAGAAATTGGTTATCCACTAGTCGTAAGACCTTCTTATGTTTTAGGCGGTCGCGCGATGGAAATCGTGCAGGAACAATCACAGCTTGAGCGCTACATGCGTGAAGCGGTAAAAGTATCGAACGAATCACCGGTATTGCTGGATAGGTTCCTGAATGATGCTTTAGAAGTCGATGTCGATGCGCTGTGTGATAATACCGGCGATGTGATTATCGGCGGCATCATGGAGCATGTGGAGCAAGCTGGTGTGCACTCGGGCGATTCAGCTTGTTCATTGCCACCTTATAGCCTATCTGCGGCCTTGCAAGATGAGTTGCGAGACCAAACCAGGCAAATGGCCAGAGCATTGGGCGTTGTAGGCTTGATGAATGTGCAGTTTGCTATCCAAGGAGAAACGGTTTACGTGCTAGAGGTTAACCCGCGTGCGTCACGTACAGTGCCATTCGTTTCCAAAGCCTGTGGTTTGCAACTCGCTAAAGTAGCCGCGCGCTGCATGATCGGTACTTCCCTGAAATCGCAAGGGATTACCCGTGAAATCGTGCCGCCTTATTACTCAGTGAAAGAAGCGGTATTCCCGTTCATTAAATTCCCAGGGGTAGATACAATTCTAGGCCCTGAAATGAAATCAACTGGCGAGGTGATGGGCTTAGGCGCTACATTTGCAGAGGCCTTTCTGAAATCGCAATTAGGTGCTTCTACAAAGCTGCCTAAAGCTAAAGATGGCAGGGCATTTATCAGCGTGCGTAAAGAAGATTACCTAAAAGTAGTGGATATCGCAGAAGCCTTAGTTCAATTAGGTTTTAGCTTGGTTGCGACTAAAGGGACTGCAGCTGCATTAACCGCCAATGGATTGAAAGTGGCGTCAGTCAATAAAGTTGCTGAAGGCCGTCCGCATATCGTTGATATGATCAAGAATGGGGATATCAGCTTTATCGTGAACGTGACGGAAGATAAGCGCGCTGTGGCAGATTCTTACGAAATACGCCGTACTGCATTACAGAACAAAGTGACTTATTACACCACGATTGCCGGGGCTAGAGCAGCTTGCATGGGGATGGCGCACATGCAAGAATTACAAGTAGAATCTCTCCAGAACTTGCACAAGCAATTGATTTAAGCGTTGCGATAATAAGTAAATAACCCTTACAGGTTTGCGATGGTATAAAATTTTAGAAAATCATGTAATATAATCATTATCAACCACGCCTTCTCAGGTGTGGTTTTGTTTTTTAGTATAAGGAAAGTTGTATGGCAGTTACCCAAATACCCGTAACCGTACGTGGTGCAGAACTCATGAAGGAAGAGCTACAACGCTTACGTAGCGTTGATAGGCCGTCTATTATTCAGGCTATCGCAGAAGCGCGGGCTCAAGGCGATTTATCTGAAAATGCGGAATATGAAGCTGCCAAAGAGCGCCAGAGCTTTATTGAAGGCCGTATTTCTGAGCTGGAAGCAAAGTTATCTAACCTACAAATTATTGACCCACAGACATTGAATGCTGAGGGCCGTGTAGTATTTGGTGCAACCGTACGTTTTGAAGATTTAGATTCAGGTGATACCAAGATTTACCAAATCGTAGGTGACGATGAAGCTGATATCAAGGGCGGTAAAATCTCCGTGAGTTCCCCTATCGCACGCGGCTTAATTGGTAAATCCGAAGGTGAAGTCGCTGAAGTGATGGCCCCGGGCGGCGTTAAAGAATACGAAATCCTAGATGTACAATATATCTAGTCAGCGTGTTAAAAGACATCTAGACTGACATTACATAACACTTAGACCCATATTAATAGACTATATTTAGGATATAGAAATGAATCAATTTTTAGATAAATTCGCGCTTATCCTAATTACTTTGTGGGTAGGTGCGTTATGGACTACGGGAGCAACTGCGTATGTCCTATTTCATATCCTAGACGATAGACAATTGGCGGGTCAAATAGCCGGAACATTATTTACTTATGTATCTTATGTGGGATTATTTGCCGGTTTCTATCTGCTTATACAGCGCTTATTGAACTTTGGTACACCAGCGCTGAAACAAGGATTTTTCTGGGCAGTATTTTTTATGCTCTTGCTTGTATTAGCAGGCCATTTCGGTATTCAGCCTTTGTTAGCGCAATTAAAAGCCAGTGCCTTTCCCAGTGATGTCATGCAAAGTGTATTCGCCAGCCGTTTCCGTACATGGCACGGCGTAGCAAGTATTGCTTACTTGGTGGAATGCTTGTTAGGGCTCATCTTGGTGCTAAGGGCTAGGTCGTAGAGTTACAAAACCAAATAGAAAAGCAGTCGGATGTATTACGGTGCTTACTTTTGCGGTATAACGATTTTTGGTTTGTCAACAGATTTTCGGTAAATCACTATTTGTTTACCGATATGGTGAACAGCAATTGCATTGGATTTAGCGCAGATTTCCGCCAGCATTTGGCCGCGTAATTCGCGATCATCACCCATTACCTTGATTTTAATGAGTTCATGCGCGTTAAGGTTCATGTCAATTTCTTTTAGCACGCTCTCGGTAAGGCCATTATTGCCTATCATGACAACTGGGTTTAAGGTGTGTGCAAGACCACGTAAGTAGCTAATTTGTTTCGAATTCACAAGTGTTATCTTATTGATTTATAAAGGCGAGCAG
>JACDEP010000172.1:2095-4154 GCA_013816325.1 Methylotenera sp. | reverse complement strand
GTGAGGAGCAGATTGCATTTACCGGTAGAGAAGTGGACGATAAAAATGTTGATAAAGACACACTGAAGACGGAAGCATAAGTAGGTTCGTTATTATCTCAGCTAGGTTAAATAATGCCCGGTGAAGCATCTATCGTATTTAGCACTGCGGCTGCTAACGAGTATGCCGTTATGCGGCATCAAAAAAATATTATAGATAGCCATACCGATATCATCGCGGAAGAAGTGCCTATTGCGATGGTATACAACGGTATTTCACACGTGGTGATGCTGGCCACGCCGCAAGACCTGGAAGACTTTGCATTAGGGTTTTCTCTCACCGAAGGTATTTTGGATAAGCCCAGTGATTTATATGGTGTGGAAATAGGATTGAAACCGCAAGGGATTGAATTGCAACTAGAGATTGCCTCTAGCTGCTTCCAGCGTTTAAAAGAGCAGCGCAGGAACATGACGGGCCGCACCGGGTGCGGACTATGCGGCAGCGAGAGCCTAGAGCAAGCTTTAAAGATTCCTACCCTTAAACTGGCAAATGCCAGTACCAATAAAGTAAGCAGCAAGATTATTAGTATAGCTTTCGCTAATATCCACGAGCAGCAAAAACTTCAGATATTAACCGGCGCCACCCATGCGAGTGCATGGATTAACCTGCAAGCCGAAGTGGAGCTGATAAGGGAAGATGTAGGCCGGCATAATGCCTTAGATAAACTTTTAGGCGCCATGGCAATGGCAAAGCCGCAAAGGTCAGGCTTCGTGCTGACAACTAGCCGTGCCAGCTATGAGATGGTACAAAAAACGGCAAGTGCTGGCATTAATATGCTAGTCGCGATTTCGGCTCCGACGGGGTTAGCCATACGGATGGCAGAACAATGCAATTTAACTTTGGTAGGCTTTGCCCGTGAAAACAGTTTTGTAGTGTATAGCCATCCTGAAAACATAATATAAAAAATCTAGAGCAATAGTCAAAAGAAAAAATATGAAAATAGATCACTTAATCATCATGGCGAATCAAATCGGGGATTTCTTTAAATCCTATCCTGACCAAAGCCAAGCAAAAAAAGATATTGCCCAACATATTGCACGGTTTTGGGCACTCAGCATGCGCCAGCAGATTTTGAAACATGTATTGGATAAAAAAGGCGAGGGATTGGAGGTAATAGTGAGTGATGCGATTAGTGAGCACCTGAATAACCAAGATGTAAAACTACATCTACAACACGCCGAAAATCATTATTTAGGGCAATGACCCCCTCCATAAGGGACTATTTTTGTAATTTAAAAAGCCTAAAGCTTTCTTTCCTGTCGGTAATTCGTTTTCCTTTCCAAAGAAGCTGCCACTCCGAGCCTGGTTGCATCTTGCCGGTACCTCTTTCATCCTGTATCAGATATAAGTCACAACTCAAGCGCTGAGTCCATTCAAAAGGCTGCAGTCTAATATCGGTATAATAATTAAGCAGTAGACGCTGTGCTTGTCCTACATTCAAACTGTTTACGCAATGATAACTCTTAGGCAACGTCTTGCTCATGCTAGTAAATAATGGACGGTAACTTTTTGCTGAGTCTATCATTGGTAGCCAAAGTGTCATCAACAGCCCCCAACCGAATGTCATGCCAACTGCCCAATTAGTCACGGTAGACCGGTTAGTCTGTTTTGCGCGCATACAAACCAGTAACCAAATCAAAGTAATGAAAGCGGCAATAACAAAACTTATCCAGTAGAAATTAGTTTCCCGCATACCGGATAGAAATTGCATACGCTCTTTTATTTTTGTAGGATGGCCCGTCAACATGGCAAACCAGCCTAGCCAAATCAGTATACCCAACAAGCCAAATAGCATCACCCCGAACCAATTCAATGCCGCTGCAGCCCCGCGTTTTAATTGTTCGACGCTGCCCGCTGCTAGTGCAACTAAGGGTAGTAGTAATGGCAAGGCATTGATATCTCTGGCAGCAGTGCTGAGCCCTAAAGATATTAGAGCACACGTAAAAAAAGTAAGAATCAGCTGAAATTTGGGTTTAACCAATAATTGGCTTCGATAACGCCATAATCCCCATATTGCGAG
>JACDEP010000172.1:0-2085 GCA_013816325.1 Methylotenera sp. | reverse complement strand
AAATAAGGATTCTCGCAAAATAGTTGTAATTAGATTGGTCAAAACTTTCCAAATTCATTTGCCACCAATTAGCCAGAAGTTTTGGTGACTGGTAATGCATCATAAGTACCCAGGTAGCAATCATTGGCGTTGCAATCAATATCGCAGTGCTCAATACCGTGATAAAACTTTGCGTGCGCCAAGCTTTGAATAGTAATGGTAAGGCTATTGCAGTGCTCAGTAAAATGAGCAGGGGCGTTAATCCATCCGACAAAAACCCTACGCCTAACGCTAAGCCCAATAAAGTGCTGGCGCGCCATGGGCGGCGTTTAGAAAGTGCTAAGGCATAAAATCCTGTAGCGGTGCCCGCTAAGCTAGCAATTTCTGTGGTTAAGCTATGGGCGATGATGACCAGACCTATGGTGCCCATCATGATAAATGTTGCATGCCGTCCTATGCCTTGACCCCACAATTCACGACCGGTCATGCCAACCATTAGTAATACGATGCTCATCCATAACGCATTGATGAGCCGCGCACCATCATGCAGGTGGAATATGGGTGAAAACAGTTTGGCGCTAGTGGCTGCGCTTAGATAGTATAGGGGTGGAGTATCTGGCGTTGTTTGAGCCTGGGCCATGGGAGCGATTAAGCTGCCACCATTCAGGATATTTTTAACAATGTTAGAGCTCGTAGATTCCAGTGGCTTCCAGGGCTCGTGCCCGACTAAACCTAATAGAATCCAGATGCCGCATAACAGCAATAACAGCTGTGTTTTTGCGTTTTCTCCCACGCGTGCGCGTGGAGTAGACATATTACCTTGCCAGTCATGATCAAGTTGAAAACGCATGGATTAAATTACCGTTTTTTATTTTATGTAATTATTTTAACTGATTGCTACAAATAAACTGCTATTAAATAAAAAGGCAGCCTAAGCTGCCTTTTTTATACATGCTTAAGCATGAAATATTACATACCGTATTTTTTACGGAATTTATCAACACGACCAGCCGTGTCAAGAATCATTTGTTTACCTGTATAGAACGGGTGTGATTTTGAAGAAACTTCAATTTTAACCAATGGATATTCTTTACCATCTGTCCATTTGATTTTGTCACGCGCAGCAATAGTAGAGCGTGTAAGGAAGCTAAAGTCTGCACCAATGTCTTGGAACACTACTTCGCGGTATTCTGGATGGATTCCATCTTTCATGATATTAACCTCAATGTTGCCGAAAGATACGGCAGTAATTAGTTTGCGCAAATTTGCGATAGCCGCGCATTATATTTAGTTTCTCACGACTACGCAAGGTCAGAATGTCGAGTATTAACCTCTACGCATGGAGTCGAAAAAGTCAGCATTGTTTTTGGTTGCCTTGATCTTGTCTAGCAAGAACTCCATTGCCTCAAGGTCATCCATTGGGTACAGCAATTTACGGAGCACCCAGATTTTCTGTAAGCAGTCTTTATCAATAAGCAATTCTTCACGGCGTGTACCGGATTTATTGACGTTGATCGCAGGATATTGACGTTTTTCAGCCATACGGCGGTCAAGATGGATTTCCATATTGCCGGTACCCTTGAACTCTTCGTAAATCACATCATCCATACGAGAACCAGTATCTACCAACGCGGTAGCGATAATTGTCAGTGAGCCGCCTTCTTCAATATTACGTGCGGCACCAAAAAAACGTTTAGGACGTTGCAAGGCATTGGCATCTACACCACCGGTCAAGACCTTTCCAGACGATGGAATCACGGTATTATAAGCGCGGGCTAAACGGGTAATTGAGTCGAGTAAAATCACCACATCTTTCTTATGCTCGACCAAGCGCTTGGCTTTCTCAAGTACCATTTCCGCTACCTGCACATGGCGGGTTGCCGGTTCATCAAAAGTAGAAGCGACCACTTCACCCTTAACAGAGCGGGTCATTTCAGTTACTTCTTCCGGACGCTCATCAATTAACAGTACGATTAAGATCACATCGGGATGATTGGCCGTAATCGCATGAGCAATATTTTGCATCATCACCGTTTTACCGCTTTTAGGGCTGGCAACTAATAGGCCGCGCTGACCTTTACCGATAGGCGCAATCATGTCGATGAC
>JACDEP010000054.1:5405-13001 GCA_013816325.1 Methylotenera sp. | reverse complement strand
GCATAACTTTAAGTGCGTCCAAAAACAGAGTAGGCATCTGCGAGCCGCTTTTCCAGCCCAAGCTCCCACCTTCCAGCGCATTTGGCGCATCTGAAAAGCTGGCTGCAACCTTGGCAAAACTGGTACCAGATTGTAGTTGGCTAAGTGCTTCATCAATCTTTGCTTTAGCTTTCTGGATATCTTCTGTCGCGCCTTCTTCAGGGGTTCTCACCATGATATGGGAAATTTCGAACTCATCCTGGCTTTCATTACGCGATGCTTGGGTAGTCAGGAAATTATCGATTTCAGATTCGCTGACATTCACACGGCTATCAACCTCGCGTTCGCGCAGGCGTGCAATCGTGATTTCATTGCGAATATCCGAGCGAAATTTACGCATGCTAATACCATCTTTAGCTAAAGCTTCACCAAATTCGGTGAGTGACATTTTGTTCTGGTCCGCAATTCTTTCAACCGTTCTATCCAGTTGATTGTCATCTACTTTAAGGCCGGTTTGCGCTGCATATTGCAATTGCAGCGTATCTGAAATGAGACGTTCTAGAATCTGCTTACGCAAAACGCTTTCGTCAGGTAATTCAGTACCTTGTTTGGCGAACTGCGCAGTCACGGTTTGTATGCGGTTTTCCAATTCCTGTTCGGTAATCACGGTTTGGTCGACGACCGCTACAATGCGGTCAAGCTTGACTACCTCGGCCGCTTGCGTGCCGAACTGCGTGAAGGCCATGCATACTATTAATAAAAGTTGGATATAGATACGCAAAATAATTACTCGGAATAAGGTTGTTGATGATTTTCAGGGATTAGGCCAGAACTGACATAACCCGGAACACTACGTTTAATTACATTCAGAGGATTGGCGCCTATCGAAGCCAAGCCGCCAAGCTCAAGCTGGAAGAATAGCGCATAGTTAGCTTCCGCAGTTGCAGTAGTCACCCGTTGAATTACTCCACGGGCTTGCCAGCAGCCAGCATCGTATTCTACCCCAGCAAGCGATTCAATCAACTGACTTTCACGCAATGAATAGTTAAAGCGGCCAATACCATACCAGCCCGGCTTAAGTGGCCATTGAGCAGAGATATTGAATTGGTCGATACCATTTTGTGAAGATACAGAGTTAATAATTGTAGATGAGTCCTTACGATAGCTATAGCTTAGATTGAGTGCTTTACCCGGCTCCGGATTGTAGCGACTAGTAATGGTGCTACGAACCATACTCGTGTCATCCGTGTTGTACTGCCAGAAAGTATCAATATTCCAACTGGTTCTTAAATTAGCAGTAAACCCAGCAATGATATCGGAGCTATTGCTTTGCCTAGCGTCAACTCCAGGTAATGTCACTTCTTGGTCCGCAAAGTAGTAGCGTTGACCTATGGATGCGGAAAGTCTTTGCGTGCCGGTAGTGTTGTCGATAAATCGTGTAGTGAATGCCACGCTCACTTGGTTCGCATTGTTGATACGGTCATTGCCTGTGTATTGGTTCTCATTAAATAAAGTTGCAAAGTTCAAATCAGTATCACTGGAATCAAATACCGGGATATTGGATTGTTGATGCGTAGGAATGTACACATAAAACAAGCGGGGCTCGAAAGTTTGTGTATAAGGCCTGTTCACAATTTTAAAGTCGCGATCAAAAAATAGCCCGCTATCTAGACTGAATATAGGTAGGGTGCGGCTTTGCGACTCAAGATTACTTGCGATGTTGTTCAAATTATATGTTGTGCTATGGATACCAAATTTAGGAGTGATATAGCCGTATGGTTTATACATCGGCAGACTAATGCTGGGGTATAAAGTAATACGAGTGCCGGTTGGTGCAATGGGTGCTTGAGCGTTTCTTTCAAATTCAACGACTTGCGTATATAAATTGGCATTAAACATGCCATAATCCTTATTGCCATTGAGCGTCATTTGTGGCAAACGTTCATATGGATAAGATTTACCATCTAAGGTTTGGAATTTTTGTGCAATTGCATTAAATGACCAAATGTCACTGCCATAATCAACATTGAATTGTTGCGGCAGGTTAATGCGACTAGTGGTGGTAATGCGGGTGGATAGTTCAGAGAAGTACTGATCGTCGGAAACTTTTTCCAACGCATAACCGGCTGCCCAGCCGTTACCAAAAGTTTGCTGATGTTTCAAATTTGCGTAATACCGGTTTTCACTGGTTTGATTGTCATTAGGTAAATATTCGATACTATCGGTACCAGAAAAGGTGTCTTCTAAGTAGCGAAATTCACCTTGAAGCTGGATACCCCGTTTACTGAGGACCCTGGTGGCTAAAGTTGCATCCATGTTAGGTGAAATATTCCAGTAAAAAGGCGTGGTTAATTCAAAGCCGCTCTGGCTGGTGCTACCAAAAGTCGGTGCCAGTAGGCCGCTTTTACGCTGGTTATTGAATGAAAAACTTAACCATGGGGTATAAAGTAAAGGCACCCCTTTGAATTCGATATAGGCGTTTTTTGCAGTACCCGAATTGGTAAAATCGTTAATTTCCAGTTTTTTAGCCTTGATATACCAGTCATCAACACCGGCTTCGCAAGTGGTAAAGCGGGCATTTTCCAAACGCTTCTTGTCTTGGCCTTCAAAAAATATAGCTTTAGCATCTGCGCGTGAGTGCGTAGATCTATGTCCAGAGCTAGCTAAAGCGTCTTGCATGCCGTCTTGTTGGGAATTAAATTCCGAGCTATCTAAGTAGTTGTTATCGCCTAGACGTTCATTTGGTAAGGTACTAAGCTTTTTTGATAATCTTTCAGAATCCGTCGATGTAATATCATTGCCATTTTTCAAAGGATCTGGCTTGGCTGGCTGGATGATGACAATAGATGCATCCCGCATTTCGCCTATGCTTTCTGAAAGATGCATGCGTAAGTCAGGTCCTGATAGTGTCGCGCCGCCGACTTCAATCTTTACATTGCCAGTGACGTGTAGCTCATCGTTTTCTACGTTGTAATCTATGATATCGCCATAAACATCCTGCTTACCTCGGTGGATAGAGGCATTTCCAATGGAGCGCATTTGTCTATCGAGATGCAATTCTAATTTGTCACCTTCAATAGTAATTGCTTCATTAGACGCTTCATCCACAGCGATACTTTCGCTATCGGCTTGCGCGCGCAAACTAAACATCAGGAAAATGGCGGTAAAACCCGTGAGGAAACGACTCTTCAGCATGAAAATTCCGCTGAAAAATGAGAAGAAATGAACGGAGAAATCAAGGGCACGGGTATATAGGCAAACTGTTTTATTTTATCAATGATAAAATCGCATAAATTGGGCTTTTTGGCAATCAAAAAATCACTATGTGCATGATATAACATCAACAGATGTTTCCATAAAGATAAAGTTTTGGCTGCATTTTTCAGCGGTGAGCACTATATAATTAGCGTCGTATAATTACACATCACTTCAGGATTGAGCAGTGCTAGACAATAGACAACAACAACTTCATGACTGGTTGAGTTCCATATTAAAAAATGACTTCCAGCAATCGGAATTTACATTAACAGCAGCTTCTGCCGACGCAAGTTTCAGACGTTATTTCAGGGTACATTTTGCTGATCAAACTTTGATTGCGATGGATGCGCCACCGCCCCAGGAAAACTGTGCACCGTTTGTGCAGGTCGCTGGAATATTTGGTGAAGCAGGTTTGAATGTGCCTAAAGTCATCGCGCAGGACTTAACACGTGGGTATCTATTGCTAACCGATTTGGGTGATATTACTTACGTAAGCCAACTGAATAGGGATAATGCTTCTGCTTTATATCACGATGCCAATATGGCATTGATTAAATTGCAGCGCGCAAGCAAGAAAGGAGTGCTGCCTGATTACGATGCAGCTTTGTTGACACGCGAGATGCAGCTCTTCACTGACTGGTATATTGCCAAACATTTAAATGTGACGATTGATGATAATCAGCAAGCTATATTACAAAAGACTTTTGAATTATTGAACAATAATATCCTGGCGCAAGCTCAGGTCTACGTGCATCGAGATTACCATTCACGTAATTTGATGGTATGTGGTAGTGAAACTGGTCTGAATCCAGGTGTTCTGGATTTCCAAGATGCGGTTTACGGCGCAATTACCTATGACCTAGTGTCTTTGCTGAAGGATGCTTACATCGAATGGGATGAGGAATTGGTAATCGACTGGTTAATCCGCTATTGGCAGGAAGCGCGCAAAGCTGGTTTGCCAGTGCCCATTGATTTTTCAGAGTTCTATAGGGATTTTGAATATATGGGTGCGCAGCGGCATATTAAAGTACTGGGTATTTTCGCTCGTCTTTACCATCGTGACGGTAAAGATGGCTATTTGAAAGACATGCCCTTAGTGATGCGCTATTTACATAAAGTGTGTGAGCGCTATGTTGAATTAAGGCCGATGCTGCGCCTGCTTGATAGCTTGAGTGGCGATAACAATCACCCTGATGCTAATTACAAGAAACTCTTGAAGTTATAAACAATACTTTTATGAGATGAAGCGTAAGCGTCGTGCAGTGAATCGCTAAGGCATAGAATGAAAAAAACATATATGATTTATTGGCAATGGATGAGCGAACACGCAACACTGCGAATCGCTCATAAAACGTGTTGATGCGTGCGATGATCCTAGCCGCAGGTCGTGGTGACCGCATGCGTCCGCTTACTGACTTTACTCCCAAACCTTTATTAAAAGTGGGTGGCAAGCCGCTGATTATATGGCACTTGGAAAGATTAGCGATAGCCGGTTTTAAAGAGATAGTGATTAATCACGCACACCTAGGCCAACAGATAGAGCAGACGTTGGGGAACGGCGAGCATTGGGGCGTGTCTATCCAATACTCTTCGGAAAAGGTGGCTTTAGAAACGGCAGGGGGTATTGCCAATGCGCTGCATTTGCTAGGTGAAGAAGCATTCCTTGTGGTAAATGGCGACATATTTACCGAAATGGATTTTGCAACGCTGAAACTACAAACGCCAAATTTAGCGCATCTTGTCATGGTCAATAACCCGCTTCAGCATCCACAGGGGGACTTTGCGTATTCGAATTCGAAAGGTAGATTACAGCTGGAAGGTGCAAGCAAAATGACTTTTTCCGGTGTGGGCATTTACCATCCTGATTTATTTGCTGATGTAGTACCTGGTCAATCTGCCAAGCTGGCGCCATTGCTTAAAAGTGCTATCTTAAATGAACGTTTAACGGCAGAGCATTATGAAGGGGAGTGGCGGGATATTGGTACGCCAGAGCGTTTGCAAGCGTTAAACAAAGAATTATTAAAACATCACTATTCATCATAATTAAAAAGAAAAATCGAATGATTGATTCCTTCGCATCATTTAATACCAGCGAATTCCAGCAACGCCGCATAAAATTAACGCAGGCGATGGGTGAAGGATTGGCGATTATTCCTACCTCGCCAGAAACGGTGCGCAATCGGGATAGCCACTACCCATACCGGTTCGATAGCTACTTTTATTACCTGACAGGGTTTAAAGAACCTGAATCCGTGGTGTTACTGGTCGCTGGCAAACAAAATAAAAGCATTCTATTCTGTCGGGATAAAGACTTGGAGCGTGAAATATGGGATGGCTTTCGGTATGGGGCCGATGCTGCCCGCGATGCTTTCGGTTTTGATGAAGCTTATTCCATCAATGAATTAGATGCGACAGTATTGAAGCTGCTGGCGAATCAACCCAAACTTTATTTCAGCTTAGGTGAGAATGCTTCATGGGATGCGCGTGTAACAAGTTGGTTAAATACCTTACGTAATCAGGTCAGGAATGGCGTCGGCGTACCGGATGACATTTCTGATGTGTGTAAATTGATTGATGAGATGCGCTTATATAAATCGCTCTATGAACAAAATATTATGCGCAAGTCGGCCAATATTGCAGCTGCTGCGCATAACCGTGCCATGAAATTCACGCGTCCGGGCATGATGGAATATGAAATGGAAGCTGAATTCTTGCATGAGTTTTACCGTAACGGTGCACAATCCCCGGCTTACACCAGCATCGTTGCAGGGGGTGCCAACGCTTGCACCCTGCATTACAACGCAAATAATGCCAAATTGAACGATGGCGATTTATTGTTGATTGACGCGGGTTGCGAGCTAGAGGGTTATGCCTCTGATATCACACGCACTTTTCCAATTAACGGAAAATTTAGCGCCGTGCAGAAAGATGTGTATGAGTTAGTGTTGAATGCACAAGCTGCGGCCATTGCAAAAGTGAATAGCGAGAACCATTGGAATGCTCCGCATGAAGCTGCGCTGGATGTACTGATCCAAGGATTTATTGATTTAAAGCTTTGCAAAGGCAGCAAGGAAGCGGTTTTTGATAGCGGTACCTACAGCCAGTTTTATATGCATCGCACCGGACATTGGCTGGGTTTGGATGTGCATGATGCCGGTGAGTATCAATATAGTAACCAATCACGCAATACTCAAAAAAACAATAGCCAGAACTGGCGTATGCTCGAGCCCGGCATGACCCTAACAGTAGAGCCCGGTTGTTATATCCGCCCAGCTGAAAATGTGCCTGAACACTTCTGGAACATTGGCATTCGGATTGAAGACGATGTGCTAGTTACTCAGGATGGCAGCGAAGTGATGACAGAAAAAGCGGTTAAAACCGTGACTGACATTGAAGCGCTGATGCAGAGCTAATACCCATATGGACAAAAGGATTATCATCATAGGCGGTGGACCGATTGGCTCAGTCTTAGCCTTATTACTGGCTAGGCAGGGTATTGCAGTGACAGTTCTAGAAGCGCGACCACAAGGCGCAGCGTATCATGATAACCGGGCCCTAGCTTTGTCATACGGTAGTCGACGTATTTTAGAAAAACTGGACTTATGGGCTAATTTAGCGGCGCAGGCTACTGCCATCAATACCATTCATGTATCTCAGAAAGGCAGCATAGGCAGGGCATTGCTGCATGCCAGTGATTATAAGCAGGACGCGCTTGGCTATGTATTATCCTATGGCACGCTTAGCGCAGCACTTGATCGAGTATTAAGCAAACAACCCAATGTTACTTTTGAGTTTGAAGCCACAGCAGAGCGCATTCAACGTGATGGAAATAAAGCTACAGTCACTTATAGTTATCAGCGAAAACCGCATTCATTAAGCTGTGCGTTAGTGGTATTGGCAGATGGCGGTAGAAGCCTGGATGATTTAGCTGGCTTGGAGCGCGAAACTAAAGAATATGGTCATGATGCCTTGATTTCCAAGGTACTTGCAGAACTCCCTCATAACAATGTAGCTTATGAGCGCTTTACCAGTAACGGCCCTATCGCATTGCTACCCAATGGCGAACGTAATTTTTCATTGGTTTGGACGGGTAAAAAAGAATTGATAGCACCTTTGCTCACATTGAATGATTCAGACTTTTTAGAAAAATTCCACCAGCAATTCGGTGACAGGGTAGGTAAGTTCCTGAGCGTAGAAAAGCGTATTTGTTTTCCATTAAAGATGTCGCATTTATCTGCCACTGAGATGGAGCATATTGTTGTGATTGGCAATGCTGCACAAACAATGCACCCGGTGGCTGGCCAAGGGTTTAACGTAGGCTTGCGAGATGCAGAATCCTTAGCGCAGCATATTATCAAT
>JACDEP010000054.1:0-5395 GCA_013816325.1 Methylotenera sp. | reverse complement strand
GGAGGCGCTAGGCAAGACTGAAATGTTGGATGCTTATCTCCTTAGCCGTAAAAGTGATACCAAAGGTGGTTTGATGTTTACGGATTTTTTGGTTAATGTTTTTTCCAATGATGTTTTGGGAGTTTCTGGCCTGAGAGCTATAGGTTTAGGGTTGCTAGATGTGATTAAACCAGTAAAAAGACATTTGATTAGAAAAATGAGCTTTGGGAAATGACGAGTAATATCAAAGTTGATATCGCCATTATAGGAGCTGGCTTAATAGGGCTAGCTGCTGCTGTTGCGCTGGATATGGCAGGTTATGATGTCGTTATCATTGATGTTCAAGATCCTAATAAAGAAATCATAGATTTGGAAAATGAGCCGTGGGACAAGCGTATATATGCGATTAGCCCGCGAAATATTGCTTGGCTTACGGAGCTGAATGTTTGGCAATTGATTGACCATAGTAGGGTTGGCCAAATGAGAGCCATGGAAATTTGGGGGGGCGATCCCGAACAACCCCTAATGCTCACCGCGGAAGACGCAAATACAGAAACTTTAGGATCTATCCTCGAAGGCCGAGCGTTATCAAAGGCCTTATTGAAACGTATCCAAGATTTATCTATCAAAACCTTGTTTAAGAAAAGGTGTGCTAGCTTAGGAGAAAATGCATCATCGGCTTCTCTAAATTTAGACAGTGGCGAATCAATTGAGTATACAGTCTTATTGGCTGCAGATGGCGCCAACTCTTGGGTTAGGGAGGAAGCTGAAGTTCCATCGATACAAAAACCTTACCGTCAGTTGGGAATCGTGGCAAATTTTGAGGTAAGCAAACCTCACGCTGATATTGCCCGACAATGGTTCGCAAAAGATGCAGACAATAAAAATAGTATTCTTGCCTGGCTGCCTCTTCCGGAAAACAAAATATCCATTGTATGGTCGGTATCAAATGAATATGGGGAATATCTCCTGCAATTACCTCATAATGTGTTCACTGATGAGGTGGCGAAGGCCGGGATACATACTTTAGGCGAATTAAAGTTAATTACGCAGCCAACTTCTTTCCCGCTTGCGATACAACATAAGGCTAAATTAGTGAAAAAGAATGTTGTTTTTATAGGAGATGCCGCACACCAGGTGCATCCTATGGCTGGGCAAGGAATGAATTTAGGCTTCAGAGATGTGATTGATTTTGTTGATGCTCTAGTGAATAAGCGTAATCTACAAGGTATCAATGATCATCTTTTATTGCGTTCGTATGAGCGCAAACGTAAAGACGATACCATCAAGATGGTGTTGCTTACTGATGGCCTCTTCAGATTGTTTGAAAATCAAAGTAGTGCAATCGCAAAAGTTAGGAACCAAGGATTGTTGCTGGCCAATAAATTGGCCATAAAAAAACTACTGGTGAGGAATGCTATTACACTCTAAGCTTTAGCATTAATCAATCATTCACAGCAAGTTTAAAGTTAATAACCATAAGGATAGTCCATGTTTAAAAAGTTAGTCGGTATCGCAATGTTGAGTGCCTTTATATCGCATGCAATGGCAGATGAAGCCAGCGTTAAAAAAGCGATAGAAGCAGCGTATCCAAAATTTAAGGTGGGTAGCGTTACCAAAACGAATTATAGCGGTCTCTACGAAGTTTTCATGGGTGGACAAATCCTTTACACCGATGAAAAAATGAGTTTTTTAATCGCTGAGGGGCATTTGGTAGACCCCAAAACTAAGAAAGATATTACCGGCGAAAGATTGGAAGAACTCACTAGAATTGATTTTAATAGCCTTCCTTTAGATCAGGCGATCAAAGTTGTGAAAGGGAATGGAAGTCGTAAATTAGTGGTGTTTTCCGATGTGGATTGTCCCTATTGCAAACGCTTGGAACAGAATGAACTATCTAATATTACAGATGTAACGATTTATACATTTTTATATCCTTTACAACAATTGCACCCAGACGCAGAAGCAAAATCTAGATCGATTTGGTGTGCAAGCAATCGAGTAAAAGCTTGGCAAGACTGGATTATCAAAGGCCAATTGCCCACATCCACTGCGAATTGCGAAGTGCCTTTAGAAAAAGTTGGAGAGTTAGCCAGAAGTATAGGCGTAACCAGTACGCCAACGTTAATTTTTGCAAACGGTAAGCGTATGCTGGGCGCTCAGCCATATAAAGAGATTGAAAAGGCGTTGATTGCAGCTAAAAAGTAAATTTAAAAAGGTAGAAGCGATATGGAATGTCGCTTCTTATTTAGTTGCGTTAACCTACTACTTGACCTATTTTGAAGATAGGTAAGTACATTGCAATCACCATTCCGCCAATTAGTACACCTAAAACTACCATAATAATTGGTTCCATTAAGCTAGATAAACCTTCTACTGCATCATCCACTTCACCTTCAAAAAAATCAGCAACTTTGCTTAACATTGAATCCAAAGCGCCAGATTCCTCACCAATAGCCGTCATTTGCAGTACCATGTTAGGAAATACTTCAGAATTCTGCATGGCTACCGTTAAACTTGTGCCTGTGCTAATTTCACTTTGAATTTTTTTTGTGGCATCGTAATAAACTCTATTACCCGCTGCACCTGCTACTGAGTCTAGCGCCTCAACTAACGGAACACCAGCCGCAAACATGGTTGATAATGTACGGGACCATCTTGCAATAGTAGCTTTCCTAATAAGTGCACCAAAAATGGGTATTTTTAACATTAACCTGTCCATAGTAGCTTGCATGTTTAAAGAGCGTTTCCATGTGTAAAAGAAAAACCATAAACCAAAACCAATGGAACCAAAGATTGCCCACCACCATTGTACAAATATGTCTGAAATTGCCATCACTACTAATGTGGGAACAGGTAAATCTGCGCCAAAACTGCTGAATAACTCTTTAAATGCTGGAATAACGAAAATCATGATGACTGCAGTAATGCCGAAGGCCACCACGATAATTGATATAGGATAAAACAGTGCTGATTTGATTTTAGACTTGATAGCTAAAATCTTTTCTTTATAGGTAGCTAGGCGGTCAAGTAGTGTATCTAAAATACCAGCTTGCTCACCTGCCCCTATCAAATTGCAAAATAAAGCATCAAAATAAAGAGGGTATTTTCTAAAGGCAGCACTTAAACTGCTACCCGTTTCAACATCTGCCTTGATATCACCTAATAGTTTAGCTACCGCAGCGTTACTATGCCCTTTTCCTACAATGTCAAATGCCTGTAATAAAGGTACGCCAGACTTCATCATGGTAGCAAGCTGTCGGGTGAATAAAGTAATATCTTTGTCTTTGATTCTACCTTTCCCCGCCATGCTGCTTTGTTTTTTGACTTTGGTAACAGTGATTCCTTGGCGTCGTAATGTGGCATTCACGAATGACTCACCGGTTGCTTTCATCTCACCTTTAATCGCTTTACCTTTTTTGTCTTTGCCTTCCCAGGCGTAGGTCACTTCTTTTGTGGCTTTAGCATTAGCTGCCATGATGATTTCCTAAGTGTTGATACATATTAATCATAAATAGTATTATTCATTGGTACAGGCTTCAACTTCAGCGATAGAAGTTAGCCCTTGCATTACCTTTAAAATGCCAGAGCGACGTAAGTCGTTGACACCATCTCTTCTGGCTTGATCAGCAATATCAATAGCGTTACCGCTGGACATGATGATTCGGCTCATTTCATCGGTAATAGGCATCACTTGGTAAATACCGACGCGTCCTTTATAACCGTTGTTGCACATTTCACAACCCCCTTCTTTAGGACCATAAAGCTGCCATTCCTGGTTAAAGTCTTCCTCTATGAAACCTACATCCAATAAAGCCTGTTTAGGTACTTCTATTGGCACTCTACAGTTTTTACATAAACGTCTTGCAAGCCGCTGCGCAGTAATCAGTGAAACGGCAGATGCTATATTAAATGGAGCTACTCCCATATTAAGTAAGCGGGTCAACGTAGAAGGCGCATCATTGGTATGTAAGGTTGAGAGTACCATATGGCCGGTAGAAGCTGCTTTAATGGCCATATCTGCAGTTTCAAGATCACGAATCTCCCCAATCATGATAATGTCTGGATCCTGACGCAAGAATGATTTCAAAGCCGCGGCAAACGTAAGCCCTTGTTTATCATTGACATTCACCTGGTTGATGCCTGCTAACGGAATTTCGCATGGATCTTCCGCAGTGGAGATATTCACACCGGGGTTATTCAATATATTGAGGCATGTATAAAGGGAAACTGTCTTTCCGGAACCGGTAGGGCCCGTTACTAACACTAGGCCATAGGGGCGACTGACTGCATTCAGTAAGCGCTCTTTTTGTATAGGTTCATATCCCAGTGCTTCAATACCCAGCGTTGCGCTAGCAGGGTCAAGAATCCGCATGACGATTTTTTCGCCATGAATCAATGGCAAGGTGCTCACACGAAAATCAATTGTGCGGGTTTTTGATAACACCAGCTTCATCCTACCATCTTGCGGGATGCGCTTTTCAGAGATGTCCATACTGGAAATCACTTTGATACGCGATGCAAGTTTTTCCTTAATGGCAAGAGGCGGCTGGGTGATATCGCGCAATTCACCGTCAACGCGGTAACGTACTCGATAAAACTTCTCATAAGGTTCAAAATGCAAATCGGAAGCCCCCATATTAATTGCATCTATCAGCATTTTATTTAGAAATCTAACTACAGGGGCATCATCCACTTCCAGTGCTTGGGGCTCGTCCTCAACAGCATCGACCCCCATATCACCACCTAGATCGAAGTCATCGTCTACCTCTAGAGACTTCATGCTAGTGTCACTAGATTCAATTAATTTATCAATCCAACGGATTAATTTGTCGTCTTCGACTACCACAGGTGACAAAGCCATGCCCATTTGGAACTGCACAGTATCCAGAGCGTGTAAATTGGTAGGGTCGGATATGGCCACAAACAGCAAGTTATTTCGCACTTGCAAGGCCATCACGCGATTGGCCTGCATCAACTTGCCATCAATTTTCTTAGCTGGTAAATAATCGGAATTAAAAGTATCTAGATTGAAATAGGGGAAACCGAATGCTTTAGCGGAGGTTTCAGCAATCACTTGTGCGGGTACTTTGCGGCTTAAGATAAGCTGTGCGATAAAAGGCGCTTTCAGCGTATTAGCCTGTGCTTGTATCGCATTCGCTTCATCTTCAGAAAGCAGTTTTTCCTGAATCAGAGCTCGCGCTAACCCGCTAAGTTTGTGTGGAGGTGATGCAATGGCCATAAATTATTACTTATTTAGCGTGTGCGCTTTATCCATTATCTTTATGAACCAAATAATGCACTTTAGACTTTTTTTTGTAAAGACTTAACAGTTCCTTAGTGTTTAAATTCATTCGTTTTATCGTGACCTTCAAGTTGTTTCATTAAAATGTTACAAACTGTTAAATAACTTAAA
>JACDEP010000053.1 GCA_013816325.1 Methylotenera sp. | reverse complement strand
GGTATAACCTACTAACGACACTGCCATGACATTAGAACGCTTGCGTGCTCGTCGTTGCATACCGCGTTGGGCTTTGAGTTTTACCAATTTCTCACGAAGCTGTTTGACTCTCACTCGTAACATACGCCTATCCAACTCTAGCTGCGTTTCACCAGGTCCGCCGCGCACACCAATACCGCCTTTTTGGCGTTCCAAGTGAGTCCAGCCGCGAACTAAACGCGTAGATAGATGCTCAAGTTGGGCAAGTTCAACTTGCAACTTGCCTTCGTGACTTTTGGCGCGCTGGCTAAATATATCAAGTATCAAACCAGTCCTATCCACGACTCGCGCTTGTAAAAGTCGCTCTAGGTTACGTTGTTGGGAAGGTGTTAAATCGTGGTTGAACACGGCAATTCTGGATTCACTGGCTTGCATTATCTGCACAAGTTCATCGGCCTTACCACTACCGATAAAATGCTTAGCATCCGGAGAAATTCGTTTGCCTTCAATAGTGCCGCGTATGGCCAAGCCTGCGCTAGTACTAAGAAGCCTCAGTTCGTCCAGACTTTCCTCATAGTCAGTATCACCAAAATCCACACTGACCAAAATAGCAGCATCGCCACCACTTGGTCGTTCAAACAAGTCTTTCAACGGTTAGTCGTCGCCTTCAGTTAAAGGGATGCTCACTGCACGTGCAGGAACTATGGTTGAAATCGCGTGTTTGTATACCATCTGCGTTACAGTGTTTTTCAGCAAAATCACGTACTGATCGAAAGAATCGACCTGACCTTGAAGTTTGATACCATTAACTAGATAGATAGAGACAGCGACGTGCTCTTTTCGTAAGGCGTTAAGAAATGGGTCTTGTAACATTTGCCCTTTTTGATTCATGATTTCTCCTATTGTTTGGAGTTAAATAAACATTTCATAATATCCACCTTTGCATCAGTGATATTACTCTGATTGGTGTGACTAACAATAATCAATTTTGTTCTATCTTTTATTGTTTAAATCTAATTTCAATGCGGTTCAAAGATACCGCCGTGGTACTAACATGCTATCAATTAAGATAAATTCAATATCCCAACCAAAATAAATCCCACAAATTATTGCTAATCTTACTGAGTCGCGACCTTGATTCGTGCAAGCGTTACATCCTTGCCCAATAAAGCCATCACTTGGTCTATGCTTGGCGATTGAGCAATGCCTGTAATTGCGACACGAAGTGGCATAGCAACTTTGGGGAATTTCAATTGATTAAGTGTTACGGCAGTATCAATCGCATGGTGAATAGAGTCAGCTTGCCAGTCAGTGGTTTCTAATGCTTCAGCTAAAGAAACCAAAACTGGCTTGATATCATCGGTTAAATGTTTTTCAGCCGCTACCGGGTTTATAGTTGGTTTTTGATAGAAATATGCGATGTTTTCGGCCAGTTCATTCAGGGTATGAACGCGTTCTTTATACAAATCAAGCACTGACGCTAGGTTTGGTTGTTCTGACACAGCCACTCCAAGCTTTGCTAAACGAGCAGTAATATCTTTTACCAAATAGTCGGTATCTGTCAACTTGATATAATGAGCATTCAGCCATTTGAGTTTTTCGGTGTTAAATTGCGCAGCCGATGGCGTAATATGGTCCAGATCAAACCATTCGCAGAATTGCTGCATGCCAAAGATTTCTTCATCGCCACGACTCCAGCCCAAGCGCGCCAAATAATTCAGCACTGCTTCAGGCAGATATCCATCTTCATGATATTGCATCACGCTTACCGCCCCGTGACGTTTAGATAATTTTTGGCCATCGTCACCTAGTATCATGGAAAGATGGGCGTATTGCGGAACCGCAGCGCCTAAAGCCTTGAGCATATTGATCTGGCGCGGTGTATTGTTCACGTGGTCATCACCCCGTATCACTTGGGTAACGCCCATTTCCCAGTCGTCCACCACCACACAGAAATTATAGGTAGGCGTGCCATCAGCCCGGGCGATAATCAAATCGTCCAATTCGTGATTGGCAATACTGATTTCGCCTTTAACCATGTCATGCCAAACCACGTTACCGGTTTGCGGATTTTTAAATCGAATCACTGGCAAAACATCTTTAGGAACTCCCGGTAAAACTTTACCTTCTTCCGGGCGCCAGCGGCCATCGTAGCGCGGTTTCATATTCTGTTGCATCTGGTTTTCGCGTAAGGCTTCTAGTTCCTCTTTAGAGCAATAGCAATAATATGCCGTACCTTCATCCAGCATTTTCTGGATGACCTTTTTGTAGGTCTCCATGCGCTGCATTTGATAAAAAGGACCTTCGTCATGATTCAAGCCCAGCCAGCTCATGCCCTCCAATATGGCTTGCACAGCTTCTGGCGTGCTACGCGCCACATCAGTATCTTCAATACGCAGGATGAATTTCCCGCCGTGTTTTTTAGCATAAGCCCATGAAAACAATGCAGTACGTGCACCGCCGATATGAAGAAAACCTGTAGGGCTAGGGGCAAAACGCGTGCGGACGGTCATATTGAATGTTATTTAATAGTAATGGTCATATTTTATCATGGCTAGCGGCATAGCTTTTCACAAATCGGCTTTTTATAGAGTTTGTCGAAAATTTATGATATGTTGACTATGAATAACAAAATCAACCGTTAGGCGTTTAACAAAGCCGTATTGTATGAAGAATATATTTCAAAACATCATTACGAATGTGTTCAATGACATTCCCCGCAAACATGCGGTTTGGCTGGAAGCGATTGAGGACCAAGATGACTTACTTGCGCTGCAATCTGCCACGCTTGGTCTTGAATCCGTTTTAGCAGACACTGCCTTACCCGTTAGCACCATTTCCCAAATCATTGATGAAGCCACAATAAAAACCAGGCCTACCCTGCGTAAAATAAATCAGCAGTTTGTTAAGTTCGAATACATGGACTCGAACATTGAAAACAATATTCTAGGCGTGGTATATGGCTTCCACAGGCAGCTATATAACAGTTACCTGACTTTGTTGGATGACTTTATGGCAAACCCGGTGAAATATGAAACCGGAACAATACATGCACTTTTATCAGAAATTGTCGCCCAGATATTCGAAATGTTGAAATGGCGCAGTTTTGTTAACTTAGGCCTAGCTCCGAAAGTATGGCTGCAACTTCACATGATTTATGGGCTGGCAAATGACAATGGTTTACTGGATAAGGTAATTAAATCAGAAGACTCCCTCCCCAGTCCCACTTTAAACGCCAAGCTTGTGCAAACCTATATGCTAGATAGCTTACAGCAAGCCAACCTCAGCCGGCAAGGCATTGATATTATTTGCAAGATTTTGCAGCGGCAATTATTGGATGTCGAAATCTCACCGGATTTTAACCCGGTCAAATTTCTCTTCTATGTAGATTTGGATAAAGATTCCGGTGCTAAAAGAATCCGCCATTTCACACCTACAAATTCCTGTATCTACTGGCAAATCGACGCTCTGGAAAAAGAGATTGCTATCATGATAGATAGAGTCAACGATAACGTTGGTTTAACCATGTTAACCAGCAGCCTCTCTATTGAACCGTATCAGTTTAAAGCAATACCCGACACTCTAAATGCGGTAATGCAAGAGTGGTCGCGCAAGGAATATCGCCGCCAACGCAGAAAAGAAGACCGGCAAAAACTATCCACCACCGCCAGCGTTATGTACGGAATCCAAAATGTTTGCGAACGCGTTAAAGTACATGAAAATAAGAAATTAAGACATGGCGCTAGGTTCTCTGCCGATGGCAGGTCACTTGATGAAAGGCTAAGGAACCATGCCATTATCAAGGGCGAAGAAAACAAGCTGAAAGTTGACCAGAATAATCACCATTGGGTGATTGTTGATGAAAGCAATCGTGGCCTAGGAGCGGTGGCTGCTGCTGAATTAAATCCATGGATTTCTGTTGGCCAGTTGATAGGCCTAGTTAAAGCGGATTCACAACAAAACATGATAGTGGCTATTATTCGCAGCGCCAAGCCTAAAGCCAATCGGCAAATCCAGGTTGGCATTGAGATATTGTCACGGCATGCAAAATGGATACAACTAAAACTCACCTCGCCCGCAACCAATTCTGACAGTATTGCGCAATTGGCAAATGCTCGCACTTTCCCCGGTTTATACCTCCCTATGGAAGCGGGATTATCTACCAATTCAAGCCTGATGCTGCCCAAAATAGAATTTGTAGCTCAAACATCCTATGAGATATCTATTGCTGGCATAATTGAAAACATTATACTAAACACGCCAATCGATAGTAAGGACGATTGGGTTAAACTTATTTATCCTAGCTAGTCCTTATGCTAGATCATCCTTAAGTACTTAGCTAGTACATAAAATTCTGTTGTACCTCAGCTAGGCCAATTAATATTAAGGCCATTCCATTTTAAACACCTATTTACATGCTATTAATCCATGTATTTCTGAAGTAATAACCAACATTTAATTTCCAATTAAAAACGGCCTCGCCGGCTTGGCATACTATTTGCGTAAATAACTTTACCAAATACCATTTAGTGTTTATATGAAAATGCGCCTTCTCAAAAAAATCTTCAGCAAGCCACAAGCCCTCCAAGGAGTAAATGCCTTCCCGTGGACGCTGGCATTGCAGGACATGGATGATATTTCCGCGATTGAATACAGCGCGCAGCAGTTAAATAATGAACTCAAAAATAACGTATTCAAGGATGAGTTATTCCTGCAAGCGCTTTTTTCTATTGACGAAAAAACACACACAATTGTCGAAAGAGTCACCAATCAATACATCACCATAGAAAATATCGGTATTGAATTAGAAGAACGTCTCACCAGTTCTGTGTTCCTATATCACCGCCAGATGTTCCTGATTTATCTCGCGATCATCGAAAATTTCGGTAAAGATAGCCATCCATGTCTACTGCTGATGTTAGCACGTGCTATTAACCGCGCTACGCAAATGATCAAATGGCGCTATTACACCTACAACAGTGCCCCAGCTAGCGTGTGGTTGCAGATTTCCCAGTTATATAAAATCGCCGAGAATCAGTTCTTATTAGAACAAGCTGTGCAGATTTATGACGACCAGCCATCTACAACAATCACTATTGCCTATATTCAGGTATGTATGCTGGGTAGCCTAGAAAGTTTAAGCTTCAAGCGCCAGCAGATTGAGCTGGTCAGTAAAATGCTTCATAGGTGGGCTTCTAAAGTGGTCATTGAGAGTACTTACGATGAAAAAAGGCATTTGTTTTATGTAGACACCGTTAATAATGTACCGGCTAAACGCATTCGTAATTTCAAACCGGCAGATAGTTATCGCTACTGGTGTTTCGATTCGATTAATTCAAAAATCGAACTATGCGCCTCCGCACTGGAGTTCAATATCTCCCCCAAACAACTGGCTATGGAAGAGTTCTCATGTAATAAATACTTTGTGCCTACGCTTGACGTATTGCGTACCGAATGGTCCCGGAGCGATTACAAACGTCAACGCCGGAATGAAGAGCGGACCAAAACAGTAAAATCCGCTACAACCTCTTATGGATTTGTAGATACCTGCTACCAGATCAAGCAATATGAAAACCTACAAGTACAGCGCGGAGAGAAAACTTACCAAGGCGAAAAGTCTTTTGAAGAACGACTCGCCTCGCACTATGTAGTAAAAGGTCGTGCTGAACCCAATATTATTTATGTGGATTTGGGTGCGGGCTATTCCAATATCATTGATGAAAGCAGTAAAGGTATCGGCATGCATATCAGTAAACAGGCTAATGAAGTCAGCCTTGGTATGATGGTCGGCGTTTCATTAAAAGAACAGAAATATGGCACCCGCGTAGGGGTGATTCGTAGTATTAAGCCTGCTGCGGGGAATGAATTACAGATCGGTGTTGAAGTCCTAAGCCGTAATGCATTTTGTGTAGAGGCTAAAAATGCCAGCATGAGTGCATTAAAACTGCGCGGAAGCGTTAACAATACTGACGATATATCTGCCGACTTCTCCAGCAGCACTTCTAAATTCACCTGCCTATTCTTGCCTGAAGAGTTTGGCGTATCTACCGGCGAGACATTGATCGTACCGCGGATACAATATAATAGTTCTGATGTGTTCCAACTAAATATCTTGGGTGCGGAAATGACAGTGAAATTCACCGACACCCTGGAACGGCACGAGGACTGGATTCGTGTGGTCTATTCCCAAGACATCGGAAAAATGGTTAAATAATTTCTATTTATCGCTAGTTTTTACACCCTGCATATTAGACTCCGTTTCCGCCACATCAGGTTTCCAGCCTCCACCTAACGCTTTGAATAGCTCAACACTCGCCACCAACCGTGCCTGGCGACTTTGTATATAGGCTAAGGCAGTATCGTTATACACACGCTGTGCATCCAGTACATCAAGGTAAGCTGAGTAGCCTGATTTATAGCGATTATCCGAAACCTCCATTGCTTTTCTCGCAGCTTCTTGTCCACGATAAAGCGCTGCTTCACGTTCGGCATTTTGACGCAGGTTCACCAAGGCGTCATTCACTTCCCTGAAAGCGTTTTGCACTGAACCTTCATAACTGGCCAGAACCTGTTTCTGCCTTGCACTTGCCTGATCGACACGAGCATTCAATCTGCCGGAATCAAATATCGGCAGATTCAAACTTAAACCACCAGTCCAAATACGCGCCGCTGATTTCAAGATATCCCCCAGCTCTACGCTTTCACCCCCAAAACCAGCAGTAAGTGAAATGCTTGGATAAAGCGCTGCTTTAGCCACGCCGATATTGGCATTGGCTGCCACCATCAATTCCTCTGCTTGACGTACATCAGGACGCGCTTCCATTAAACTTGAAGGCAGACCCGCCGGTGGCACAGGTGGGACAGGTAATGCTTTAATATCAGCCGCTGCTAAATTCAGGTCCAGCGTACCAGTTAATACAGCCAATTGATGCAAATTCAATGACCTAAGCCTATTTAAGTCAGCCAATTGCGCGCTTAGGCTAGCACTGGCCACTTCGGCCTGATGCACATCTAAGGCAGAAGCAACACCGCCTTCTAAACGGCGCTTGGTCAAACCCAAACTTTCTTCACGGGTTTTCAAGTTATCTTGCGTAATGGCTATTTGTGAATCCAGGCTGCATAGGACCAGATAATTACTGGCTACCAAGCTTGATAAAGACAAAGTCACGGTATCTTTAGCATAGCGAGTGGATAAGGCCGTAGCACGGGCCGCCTCCTTAGCGCGGCGTAGCTTGCCCCAGAAGTCGATTTCAAATGAGGTATTCAAATTCACATTGAAATTATTGCGTGGATTACCACTGAATATGGGATTAGCACCCGCTTCTGTCACTCGTGTCCTGTTACCTGAAGCGTCTAAATCCACTTGTGGCAGCAATGCAGTGCCTACTTCACGCATAAATGCATCAGCTTCCTCAATACGCGCAACCGCTAATTTGATATCGGTATTATTTTGCAATGCTTTGTTCACCAAATCATTCAATATTGGGTCTTGATACAACGTCCACCAGTTATTGATGACTTGGGAATTTTCTTGATCAATTTGACCAGCCTGCTCCGTATATTGCGCAGGCACATCAACTTTCGGGCGCAAGTAGTCTGGCCAGATCGATTGGCAACCTGCCAGCAACACCGCTGCAACTGCCAATGACACAAGCTTCATACTTAAATTTAAACTAGATTTCTGTTGCGGCATCATACCGGTTCCTTACTATTATTCTCTGACTGGCCTTTTTGAGAGTTAGATTGTGGGTGCTCTTCCATCGGCAGAATATCGTGATGGTGTCTATCGACATGTTTTTTAGTTAACCATGTGAAGAACAGTGGAATGAATATCGTTGCCACAAATGTCGCCAATATCATGCCGCCAAAAACACCTGTACCCATAGAGCGACGGGCCGCAGCACCGGCCCCCGTAGCAATGACCAGCGGCACAATACCCAACACGAACGCCATAGAAGTCATGACAATGGGTCTAAACCTTAACTTAGCGGCGGCTAATGCAGCTTCAGCTACTGGCATGCCCTCTTCCATTTTCTGCGTAGCGAACTCTACAATCAGAATCGCATTTTTCGCTGCAAGCCCAATTAATGTAATCAAGCCAATTTGGAAGTAGATATCATTTGGCATACCCCTGAATAACACCGCTAGGAATGCACCCGCCAAGGCAAATGGCACTGCCATAATTACCGCTAACGGCAACGCCCAGGTTTCAAACTGTGCAGCTAAAATCAAGAACACCATAATAATAGCGAAACCAAACGCAAATATAGCCGCTGAACCAGTACGTTTTTCTTGGTAAGCTTGTGCTGTCCAAGCCATTTGGTAACCATCAGGCAAGTTTTCCTTAGCGATTCTTTCCACCGCTTTAATCGCATCGCCAGAACTCACGCCAGGCGCACCACTACCGAATATCTTGCCTGACAGCAGACCGTTATAGCGCTCCAACTGTTCAGCACCTACGATATTGCTAACTTTGCTTAAGGCAGAAAGCGGAATCATATTGCCTTGTGGACTTGCCGCAGTAGGCTGGCTTCGTACATATACCTTGCCTAAATCTTCAGGTTTCATCCTGAACTCCGGTTCTGCCTGCAGTTGCACACGGTAGGTACGGCCACTGCGGTTAAAGTCATTAACGTAGAACGAACCCATGGTGCTTTGCAGCGTGGTGTAGATATCCGCGATTTTTACGTTCTGTGAAATCGCTTTTGCTTCATCCACCTCGATGAACAACTGTGGCACCGTAGGACGGAAAAATGTATTGATACCAGTCAGCTGCGGTTCTTTCTTCATTGCATCCATGAAATTATTCATTACGGCTGCAAGCTTCACTGCATCTGTTTCGCGCTTGCTCTGTACATAAACTTCAAAACCGCCGGCAGAACCTAAACCGCGAATGGCTGGTGGGTTTACCGCAAACGCTAAGCCATCAGGTTGGCTCATGCCTATACCGCCTAACTTACCCACCATTTGATCAGCCGTCGTTTTACGGTCATTCCAATCAGTCATCCTTACGAACATCGTTCCCGCATTAGTCTTATTGGCCCCCGTAAGCAACTCAAAACCATTCACTGCAAACTCAAATGCCACTGCTGGGTCTTTTGCAATCGCTGCACGAACGTTCTCTGTGGTTTTGGTTGTACGGTTTAATGTCGCGCCATCCGGCATTACAACGACCGTCACTACATAACCCTGGTCTTCCGCAGGTACAAAGCTGCCCGGCACCATGCGTACCAACACAATCATAATTAGGATAATGCCTACAAACGCGATGCTGCCAATAAATTTATGCTGTAAAGTTAAACTCACGGTATTGGTATATAGATTAGTCATTTTGCCAAAGCCTTTATTAAAGGCTTTGAAAAAACGATTTTCATGATGCGACCTTTTTAAAATCATTGCGCAAAGTGCTGGTGTTAACGTCAATGCAACCACGCCTGAAATCACCACAGCAATGGCGACCGTTACCGCAAACTGTCTATACAGCTGACCAGCGATACCTCCAAGGAAAGCCACAGGGACGAACACGGCACAAAGCACTAATACAATCGCAACTACCGCACCAGCTACCTGGCTGATAGATTTGGCCGCAGCATGCAAGGGGTCTAAACCCTCTTCAGTCATCAACCGTTCAGTATTTTCCAGCACTACAATGGCATCATCTACTACGATACCAATCGCCAGAATCATCGCGAATAAGGTTAATAAATTGATAGAGAAACCAAACAGGTACAATCCTGCAAAAGTACCAATCAATGAAATCGGCACTGCGATGAGAGGAATTAACGTAGCACGCCAGTTCTGCAAGAACAGGAACACTACCAGCACGACCAATACAAGCGCTTCAGCAAAGGTATGGAATACCTCTTTGATCGTCGCTTTGACGAAATCACTAGTGTCATAAGGAATAGTGTATTTTACGCCAGCTGGAAAACGCGCCTTAAGCTCTTCCATTTTTTCCTTGATGCCATTTGCAGTATCTAAGGCATTTGCGCCAGTCTGCAAAAAGATAGGTATCGCCACTCCCGGCTGACCGTCCAACGCAGAAGTAACGTTATAGCTTTGTGCACCCAATTCTACACGGGCTACATCTTTAAGATACAGTACGCCACGTGGGCCATCGGCTTTAATAATAATGTTGCCGAATTGCGCAGGGTCAGCCAAACGGCCTTTGGCAATCACGGTATACACTAGCTTCTGGTCCGCAGGTGCAGGGTCCTGGCCAATTTTACCGGCTGCATACTGATTATTTTGCGCATTGATAGCAGCGGCAATATCACTAGTGCTCACGCCAAGCTGCGCCATGCGGTCTGGACGTAACCAGATACGCATGGCGTAATCTTGGCCGCCAAATATCAGCGCATCACCTACACCTTTTACGCGCTTAATCTCATCCAGCAAATTCAACGTAGTGTAATTGCTTAAGAATAAACGATCGTGTTTTTTATCGTCTGATGTCAGCATCACCACCAACAAGATGTCATTAGATTTTTTCTGCACTACTAATCCGTTACGGCGCACCTCATCTGGCAAGCGCGGCGTGGCGATGTTTACGCGGTTACTGACGTTGAATGTCGCTTGGTCGGCATTGGTGCCAACTTCAAATGTAGCGGTAATTACTAGCGTACCGCTAGAGTCGGCACTGGAGTTGAAGTATAAGAGATTGTCCACACCACTTAGCTGCTCTTCAATAGGCGCTGCTACGGTTTTTGAAAGTGTCTCAGCACTCGCACCAGGGTAGTTAGCCGTAATGGTAACAGTGGGTGGCGCAATCTGTGGATATTGAGCGACGGGCAACTTGAATGCCGCAGCTAGTCCTGCTAACACGATGATGATGGATAATACAGAGGCAAAAATAGGCCTTGTGATAAAGAACTTGGTCATAATCTCTTAATCCTTAGCTTATTTAGCGACTTGTTTGTCAGCAGCTTCAGCGGGAGCTGCGCCTGGGGCTGCTTCTAAAGGATGCGGGTCGACAGGCGAACCTGGACGCACTTTAATCAGATTGTCAGCAATGACTTTATCGCCCGTTTTCAAACCACTAAGAATCACCCAATTAGTACCTTGCCAGCCACCCTCTTGTATCGGGCGTACTGAAGCGGCAGTTTTACCCTCTTTTGTTTCGACCACATAGACAAATTTACCTTGGTCGCCAGTGAGTACAGCCGTTTGCGGTACCAAGAAAACGCCATCACGAGTGCCCGTAGTGACCCGGGCACGCACAAATTGGCCTGGCAATAATTTATGGTCTGCATTGTCAAACGTAGCACGTAATTGCTGCGTACCCAGCGCTGGGTCGAACTGGCTGGCGGCGAAATTTAGTTTACCTTGGTGTTTATATTCGGTACCGTCAGGCAATAGTAGCGTTACTTTTTTCACGTTGCCTTCATTGATACGCCCGCCCAATGAAGCAATTTCAGAGTCAGAAAAACTGAAACGCACCCAGATTGGTGATATCTGTACAACAGTAGTCAGCAAGCTAGTATTAGGTGCAACCAATGCACCTTCTGAAAACAGAAAACGGCCAGCAACGCCACTAGAAGGTGCTGTTACCGTGGTATAAGATAAGTTAAGTTCAGCCTCACGCACCATTGCATCACCCTGCTGTACGGTGGCAACAGCCACGGCATTTTCAGAGGTAGCATTGTCATATTCCCGTTGGCTGATAGATTGCGTAGTTAACAAACCTTTCAAGCGGTCTGCTTCACGACGGGTCTGTTCAACACGGGCTCTTTGTTGTGCAAGTTGCGCTTTGGCTTGAGATAGGGCAATCTGGAATGGAGCCGGGTCGATCAGGAACATGGCCTGACCAGTTTTGATTGGTTCACCTTCTTCAAATAATTTTTTAAGTAAAATGCCACCAACACGTGGGCGAACTTCAACTTCTTTAGCACCTTCAGTTTGCGCAACCGCTTCGGCACTGATCGGTACAGTTGTAGGTTGCATTTCGACTACGCTAACTGGCATTGCAAGCATTTGCGCAGCGACATTCTCATCGGATTTTTTACCACATCCTGTTAAAAGTAAACTAGTAATCAAGGCCACAGCTGCCAATTTGGTAGTGAATATTCTTATTCCAGTACTGGAAATATATTTTTGTTGCTGTTGTTTTATAGTAACTACCATTGATGGCTCCATTATCTTAAATTTCGCTATGTTTCTAATTTTTCAGGATATTTTACGGTTTTTAATGAGGCTAAATAGCGTAAAAGCACTTGCTTACATTCACGATTGAATGTATATTATATACAAACAAGAATGTATGTAAATAATTTTAATTAAAACATGAAAAATTATTGGGTATTCATACAGGGATTAAGTTGCAATAAATTGAGAACGTAAATGGTAAGAAAAACTAAAGAAGATGCAGAACTGACACGGCAAGGCATTATCGATGCGGCTCGCGCTGTATTCCTTGCGCGCGGCGTGAGCCGTTCTACATTGGAGCATATCGCCACAAAGGCAGATGTAACACGTGGTGCTGTTTACTGGCACTTCAAAAATAAAACTGAGATTTTTCATGCGATACGCGACCAGGTTTTCTTACCCTTAATGGACCGTATGGATGACACACTGACAGTTGAAAACAAGGATGACCCACTTACGCAAATCGAAAATAGTCTGTGTGACACCATTACTGAGCTCAATGAAAACACGCAAATGCAACAAACATATGAAATTATGATGATTAAGTGCGAATATGTAGATGAATTCGCCACCGTATTGCAACAAATACTGAGCAATTGTTCGAATATTACCGAAAAAATCCAACTGGCTTATGAGCGTGCGAAGGCTCAAGATTTACTTGCAGGCTCTCACTCCCCACGCGTATTGGCATTAGATACACATTTATTCTTCAGCGGACTCCTGCATATGTGGGTAAAAGACTTTGACGGTAGCAAATTCCGTTTTCAAGCGACAGACTTGATTAAATCCCACATTAATTTACGCAGAAAATAATAACGCAAATAGCAAAACACTTGTTAATCGCTGCGGGTGGCGATAATATGCAGGTCAAGTGATTACAGCTGGGAGACATTGTGGATATTCA
>JACDEP010000052.1:5199-13241 GCA_013816325.1 Methylotenera sp. | reverse complement strand
GCCATTGACTTGGCTTACAGCAGTTTTAATGAGCAAGCAATGTTCGTCAAAATCCACTGTTGGAGATTCCCCGGTAGTGCCTACAATCACGATACCATCAGACCCTTGCTCGATATGAAAGTCAATGAGTGCGTCTAAAGCTGGAATATCCAAACGCCCATCTTCAAACATGGGGGTAACGATGGCGACTAGACTACCTTGAAACATAGCAAACCTAAACTATTCATAATCTTATATTTTAACTGAAAAGCTAGCTAAATGAACAAACTATGCGATGTAAACTTCCGAATCCTGGTTGGCTGAATTTGTAAGTGTTAACCGCCAATTGTTTGCAAAATCTGTTAAAGCGTATAATTCCGCATGACTTTTAATATAGGCATCGACTCATTAATTGCACGCATTGACGCGATCCTGCCGCAAACCCAGTGCAGGCAATGTGGTTATGAGGGCTGCAAGCCTTATGCTGAAGCTATAGCAGCTGGTGAAGCCGATATTAACCTATGCCCACCCGGTGGCGATGTGGGAATACATGCACTTGCCGATTTACTGGCTGCAGAATATAAACCTTTGAATACCGAGCATGGCGAATACAAGCCCAGAGCAATTGCTTTGATTGATGAAGCTACTTGTATCGGCTGTACATTATGCATAAACGCCTGTCCGGTAGATGCGATTTTAGGTGCGACAAAGCATATGCATACCGTCATTGCCTCTGAATGTACTGGCTGTGAGCTTTGCCTGTCGCCTTGTCCGGTAGACTGCATTAGCATGGAAACTATTGTTGAAGTATCAGACACGCTTAAGAAAGAAGCTGCGGACCTGGCGCGTGAACGTTACAATTTTAAGTTGGCTCGTATAGAGCGTGAAAAATCAGAACGTACGCAAAAATATGCCGAACGTACTCAAGCGAAAAGACCTGAAACCAACACATCTTCAGTAATAGGCAATGAACTTAACAATAAGATACCTGATAAAAAGGCGGTAATAGCGGCAGCGATAGCTCGAGCAAAAGCGCAGAAAACCGCAACTGCCTGAGCGGAACTGTCGAAGCTGAATTGCCCTGAAATATTGGCGTTTATTGCGTTAAAATCTGGTTTACAACATTACTCCGGCTCCATGTAAATGCTGCATATACCAGTACAATCTATAAAATGAAAAAAATGCTTTCTTTAATCCCACCCACCTACATGGCGTATGAATAATTCATGAACGCGGAAAAACGTTATGAAATATTCAGGCGATTAAGCATTGCTATTCCCCATCCCGCCACTGAGCTCAAGCATAGCAGTACATTCGAACTACTCATTGCGGTCATTCTTTCCGCACAGGCAACCGATAAAGGCGTCAACCTCGCTACTGAAAGACTATATGCCGTTGCCAATACACCTGAAACTATTTTGGCACTTGGTGTAGAAGGCTTGGAACGTTATATCAAAACCATAGGCTTGTATCGCGCCAAAGCCAAGAACGTAATCGCCACCTGTCAGACATTGATTGACTTTCACAATTCCCAAGTACCGGATACTCGTGAAGCATTAGAGGCCTTGCCTGGCGTTGGCCGAAAAACTGCCAATGTGATTTTGAATACCGCATTTGGCCAACCTACTATTGCGGTAGATACGCATTTGTTCAGGCTGGGCAACCGCATTAAGCTTGCCTCCGGCAAGACTGTGCTTGAAGTAGAACGCAAGTATGAAAACACCATTCCTAAGCAATTTATTCACGATGCGCACCACTTATTGATTTTACATGGCCGTTACACCTGTACTGCACGTAAACCTAAATGTGCTGAATGCTGTATTGAAGATCTCTGCGAATACCAAGCCAAAGAATATGCAAGCTCCGACAGGCTATTGATGTCATGAAAGTAGCTAGCAGCATCGTTATAGGCAAGCACCCTACGGCTGACCTGGCTGCTCTTGCTGTTGCCCAGGCGATGAAAAAAGCCGACATTACCATTGCAAACAGCGTATTACTTTTACTAACCTCAGAATTCGCAGGGGCACCGCAAGCGACCATACGTGCAGCGGCCAAGACAGCTAATTGCATCAAGATCATGGGTTGCTCAGCGACCGGTATATTTACTGAAGATGATTGGGTGATAGACGCTCCAGCCGCTGCCGCTATGGTATTCGGCGATGATGTAGTATTGCAATTGCCTAGCCCTTATTCTCAATCGCAGCCGATCTTTACCTTATCTGCACCCAATGCGATCAATAGCACTTGGCTTAATAATGGCAATATTCGCTACGGCGGAGTATCAGGTGATGCTATTGGCCATGGCCCTTTTTCGGTATGGCAAAATGCTAAGGGTGATGTCACTGGCTACGTGGAAGCCGTGTTTAAAGGGGCGAAAGTCGCCACTAAGGCTTCACACGGCTTACAGCTTTTAACTCCTCCGCAAAGAATCGAACAAGTGCAAGGCTACGACATTCTTGCGTTGGATAAGCAAAAGCCACTGAATTCACTACAACAATCTTGGAAGATGCATAGTAAGAGCGACGAGCCTGTACCTTTGCATATGGTCATGGCGGTTTACGCGGACGAGCCGGAAAGCATCGCCAATGGCAATTACTACCAGACTAACCTGATCAGCCATGATGACGATAATGATAGCGTGACACTCGCGCGCACATTAAAGCCAGGCACTTATCTAAGCTGGGGCTTAAGAAATCCTTTAATAGCGGAGGCTGACTTAACCTTAGTAACGCACCAATTATTACATGAACTGGGTAGCAAAGCGGATTTTGGGTTGCTATTCTCCTGCCTTGGCCGTGGACCATATTTTTATGGCGGAGTAGACCGCGATTTAAAGGTATTAACGGCCCAATTGCCAAGTGTTCCGCTGATAGGTTTTTATGGTAATGGTGAAATCGCCTCTATTGCAGGCAGTAACCAGCTACTGCCATACTCTGCAGTACTGAGCCTGTTCTCAAGCGCTACTATATAATCAGGCATTAGATGAATCGGTATATGCATCCAATCACGCAATCCTATAAACATGAGCCTTTATAATCCCAGTCGCGACCAGGTACGCCAGTTCTTTTTTGATACCTGGGCTAAATTCCAGCAGAAAGCAACTTTGTCGGATTTAGAAAAAATTGCCATAGAAGTTATTCAATTGCACCCCGAATACCATACGGTACTGGATGCGCCTGAACGTTATATGAACCAGCAATATTTCCCGGAAATGGGCGAGACCAACCCGTTCCTGCATATGAGTTTACATTTATCGGTAATTGAACAAATCAGCATTAACCAACCTATTGGTATACGTGATGTTTATGATAAATTACGGCAACAACATAAAGGCGATAGTCACATGGCACACCACGACATTCTTGAATGTCTGGCTGAAACTATTTGGCAGGCGCAGCACAATAATATGGCTTTGGATAATACGGTTTACCTGAACTTATTGAAACAGAAGACTGGACAGAATTGATGATAGGAGCAAACGTAAACGACTGGCTCAATGAGCACGGCGACTATTTGTACCGCTTTGCATTGGCAAGGCTGCGTGACCCGCACCAAGCTGAAGATGCGGTACAAGAAACCATGCTAGCCGCTATCAAAAACAATAGCTTTGAGGGTGAATCGACACCCCGCACCTGGCTTACCGGCATCATCAAACATAAGATCATCGATATCCAGCGCAAACAAATACGTGAACAGCCTTTATCGGACCTTGTTGACTTGGATGCCACAGACAACAGCATGGATGACTTTTTCGACCAAACTGGTCACTGGTTGGAGAGACCGCAAGTATGGGACATGCCGGGAAGCGCACTGGAACAGAAGCAATTCCTCGCTACCTTGAGTAAATGCCTGGACAATCTGCCAGCCAAGCTTGCCGCACTCTTCATGATGCGCGACGTGCATGAAATCGATAATGAAAAAATTTGTAAGGAACTTGAAATCACGGCGACGAATGCTTGGGTAATGTTGTATAGAGCCCGGATGGGATTAAGGAAATGTTTAGAGATGAATTGGATAACAGGGTAAATTGATGCTTACATGTAAGCAAGCCAGCCAGCTCGTCTCGCAGTCGTTAGACAGGCCATTATCTTTACCGGATCGTATCAGATTAAGGTTCCACCTGTTCATTTGTGACGCATGCACGCGGTTCAATCAACAATTGAATAAGCTGCGTATAGCTGTGCAAGCGCTCAGGGGTAACATTGAAAATGATAGCGCTATACAACTTCCACTAGAGGCAAAAGCCCGGATCGTGAAACATGTTTCCGACTCCTCTGAATCTAACCAGCATTGAACTACGTATAACTCTAAGCAATTTAACTCATTTGAAAGGTAACATCATGAACTCTACACATAAAACAATCGCATTAGCTATCGGTAGCGCATTCGCACTATCAGTTGCAGCAACTTCAGTAAATGCTGCGACGGCCAACCCTTTCGCGGCTAAATCGCTTTCTTCAGGCTATCAAGTCGCTGATGCTGATATGAAAACAAAAGATGGCAAATGTTCTGCGGGTAAATGTAGCGCCAGCATGAAAGCAGAAAAAGCCAAAGAAGGCTCTTGCCATGCAGATAAAACAAAAGAAGGTTCATGCAGTGCGGACAAAGCTGCGGCTATGGAAAAAGGTAAAGAAGGTTCTTGCAGTGCAGATAAATCTAAAGAAGGTTCATGCCACGCTGACAAAAAGTAATTTACAACTTACTGATGAAGGGTAGTCAAATTCCTGGCTACCCTATTCGAAACCCATACAAATCAAAACCATTCAATTATTATGTGAATTTGACTTAACGCTTTATACCTACAATGCAAAGTCCATCTCCAGCTGTACCTAACATCATTAATAAAATCCAAGGTGTAGGCATAGGCTTAAAGCGCGAGCTGATTCCGCAAATTCAAGCTGTCTATGGTCAAGAACAAATTGCAAATATCAATTTTGTAGAGATTGCACCGGAAAACTGGATCAATGCAGGGGGTAAAACTGCAAAACAATTAGACTGGTTTGTAGAACGCTACTCAATTGCCTGTCATGGCTTGTGTTTATCATTGGGAGGCTTGGCGCCGCTTAATGAGGTTTTTTTGCAACAGGTTAAAAAATTCCTCTCGCAATACAATATTTCGCTATACACAGAACATTTAAGCTATTCCACGGATGGCTATAACGGCCAGCAGGGTTACTTGTATGATTTGCTACCGATTCCTTTTACCGAAGAAGCGGTGCATTATGTGGCGAAACGCATACGCCAGACGCAGGATATACTGGGCCAACGCATCGCCATTGAAAATACCTCTTACTATGTAAATGCACCGGTTTCCACTATGGATGAACTGACTTTTCTGAAAGCCGTATTGACCGAGGCCGATTGCTTATTGCATTTAGACATCAATAATATCTACGTGAATAGCGTCAATTTCGGTTTTGATGCGCTTGAATTCCTGCGAGGTATTCCTGGCGAGCGTATTGTATATAGTCACATTGCGGGTCATTACCAAGAAGCGCCGGATTTGTTGGTTGATACGCACGGTGCCGATGTGATTGACCCGGTTTGGTCCTTGCTCCATAGTGCTTATGAAATATTCGGTGTGTTTCCCACATTGCTCGAACGCGACACCAACATCCCGCCTTTGAATGAACTGGTGAAAGAAATCGATAAAATTGCCGGTATCCAGCGTCAGTATAAAACAGTGTATTTCACCGCATGAGTCAACAATTACCTAGCTTCCAGCAGTATCAACTGGCTTTCACCCAACACCTGCGTAACCCTAAACTACCCCACCCTAAAAATACTGCGGTAAAGGGGTTGGCTATATACGAAGAAATTGTTTTCAATAATGTATTGGAGTCTGTTTCGGCGTGTTTTCCAGTGGCGCAGAAAGTATTGGGTAAACGTGCATGGCTGCAGCTAGTACGTGGCTTCTTCCGTGAGCACTCGGCTAACAGCCCAATTTTCCGTCACATCCCTGAAGAGTTTTTGGGTTATTTATCTACGCAGGATAATTCACCCGTTTATTTAAATAACTTATGCCATTACGAATGGGTAGAACTGGCCGTGTCTGGGGATAATACGACTATTGATTCGGTACCTATTGATTCAATGGGTGATTTACTTGAAAAACGTCCGGTTTTCAATCCCGCCATGCATTTGCTTAATTATGATTATGACGTACAAAATATATCGCTGCACTATAAGCCTAAAGTACCGGTCAGCACCCAGCTATTGGTCTATCGGGATGCACAGGATGCAGTAAAGTTTCTGGAGTTAAACACTATAACTTTTCAATTGGTAGCGCTACTCCAGGAAAATAATCTAACTGGGATAAAGGCGCTGATACAGATTAGTAGAGATTTAGAGCACCCTGAACCGGATAGCGTGATTCAATTTGGATTCGAAATACTGCAAGACTTTAATCGACTAGGCATCATTCTGGGCGTTGATGCTGTAGCAATTTAAATTGCGATATGCAAATTAGTCACCAAATGCAGCATGCTGCAATTGGCGCTCTGCAAGCTGGGATAACAAGCTTTTCTGCTCGGATGGGCGCATATCCCACCAGCCTTTAATTTCATCAAGGGTGCGATGGCAACCGTAACACAAACCGCTTAAATCATTAATTGCACATACGCCTATACACGGTGATTTTATTTCTTCCAGCATTTTTATACCCGGTTTGGTTACTTAAGTGAGCGCGCCGTGGCACTGTTTGTATTTTTTGCCAGAACCACAAGGGCATGGATCATTGCGCCCTACTTTAACGCCTTCGCGAACCTGCGGTGCGGTAGATAATGCTTCTTCAGTTTCAGCGACCGCTGAAACGCCTAAAGCTTCATCATAATCCGCATGTTGGTATTGGACATTCTCAAGTTCAACCGGCCTTTCAACGGCTTCAACATCAGCCTCGGTTTTCACTTGTACCAGCATTGTCACTTTGGTCACTTCACTCTTCACAGTGTTCAGTAAAGTCTCAAACAGTTCAAATGCCTCACGCTTGTATTCCTGTTTAGGATTTTTTTGCGCATAGGAACGTAGATGAATGCCTTGACGCAAATGATCCAATGCCGCCAAATGTTCACGCCAATGATTATCCAAGCTTTGCAACATCACGGAACGCTCAAATTGGCGCATTACGTCAGCACTGGCTAATTGCTCTTTAGCCGCATACGCCTTGTCAGCCGCTTCTATCATGCGTTCACGTAAAGTCTCTTCATGCAGATCTGGATTTTCTTCCAGCATTTTCTGCAAAGGTAGCTCTAAGCCGGTTTCGGCCTTGAGTTCTTTTTCAAGACGTGTCACTTCCCAGAGCTCTTCTACGCTATCCGGTGGAATATGCGTCGCCATCATGCTTACCAATACGTCATCTCGCATCGCCTTGATGGTATCGCCTACGTCTACCGCTTCTAGCAACTCATTACGTTGCTCGTAAATGACCTTACGCTGGTCATTTGATACGTCATCGTATTCAAGCAACTGTTTACGGATATCGAAGTTGCGGCCTTCAACCTTGCGTTGTGCATTTTCGATGGCGCGCGTCACCCATGGATGCTCAATCGCCTCGCCATCTGGCATGTTGAGTTTTTCCATGATGGCTGAAACGCGGTCCGATGCGAAAATACGCAGTAATTGGTCTTCCAGCGACAGATAGAAACGGCTGGAACCGGCGTCACCTTGACGACCGGAACGTCCACGCAATTGGTTATCTACCCGGCGTGATTCATGGCGTTCTGTACCTACGATATGCAAACCGCCAGCAGCCAAGACAGCATCATGACGTACTTGCCATTCAGCCTTCAGTTCGGTTGCGCGTGCCACTTTTTGTGCATCTATTAATGTTTCATCGGCTTGCATTTCAGCAATTTCCGGCTCAGGGTTTCCACCTAGCACGATATCGGTACCGCGGCCAGCCATATTGGTGGCAATGGTGATGACACCGGGGCGACCCGCTTGCACAATAATTTGCGCTTCGCGTTCATGTTGCTTGGCATTTAATACCTGATGTTCTAACTTGGCTTCAGTGAGCAATTTAGAAATGAGTTCTGAGTTTTCAATGGAGGTGGTACCGACAAGCA
>JACDEP010000052.1:0-5189 GCA_013816325.1 Methylotenera sp. | reverse complement strand
AAGCACTGGCTGACCACGTTTTTGACAATCTTGAATATCCAAAATCACTGCTTCATATTTCTCACGCGCGGTCCGGTAAACCTTATCCATCTGGTCTTTACGCTGCATGGAGCGATGTGTAGGAATTACGACCGTTTCCAAGTTGTATATCTGGTTAAACTCATAAGCTTCGGTATCGGCAGTACCTGTCATGCCTGACAGTTTTTGGTACATACGGAAATAATTTTGGAAAGTAATTGAAGCTAGCGTCTGGTTTTCTTTTTGAATCACTACGCCTTCTTTGGCTTCCACCGCCTGATGCAGACCATCAGACCAACGGCGGCCAGCCATCATACGGCCAGTGAACTCATCTACAATAATAACTTCACCATCACGCACTACATAGTTCTGGTCGCGGTGATAAAGGTTACGGGCTCGTAGCGACGCATACAAATGATGGACCAAAGTAATATTTGTTGCTTCATAAAGGCTGGAGCCTTCAGGTAACAAGCCCGCACTGGTCAACAGCTCTTCAGCGTGCTCATGACCCTGCTCTGACATGACCACATTCTGGCCTTTTTCGTCGACCCAGAAATCGCCTTCGCCTTCTTCTTCTTTTTGTGGCACGAGCTTTGCAGCAACTTCATTGATTTGTGTATATAAAGCAACACTATCATCGGCCTGACCAGAAATAATCAATGGCGTACGTGCTTCATCAATCAGGATAGAGTCAACTTCATCTATCAGCGCATAGTTAAGACCGCGTTGTACACGCTCTTCTTTGCTATACACCATGTTGTCGCGCAAGTAATCGAAACCGAACTCGTTATTGGTACCATAAGTGATATCTGCATCATAGGCCGCACGCTTAGCCTCACTAGGCATTTGCGATAAGTTGATACCGATGCTAAGACCAAGGAAGTTATATAAACGCCCCATCCACTCCGCATCACGCTTCGCCAAGTAGTCGTTAACGGTAATGACATGTACGCCTTTACCGCTAAGCGCGTTCAGGTAAGTCGGCAGGGTCGCCACAAGAGTTTTACCTTCGCCAGTTCGCATTTCGGCGATTTTACCGGCATGCAATACCATGCCACCTATCATTTGTACGTCAAAATGACGCATGCCTAAAATACGGCTGCTGCCTTCACGCACAACAGCAAATGCCTCCGGCAGCAATTGATCTAGCGTTTCGCCATCGATATAGCGCTGCTTGAATTCAGTCGTTTTCGCTTTCAATGCCTCATCAGACAACGCCTGCATAGTCGGTTCCAGGTCGTTAATCTGCACTACTTTTTGGAAATATTGCTTTACCAGCCTATCGTTGCGGCTACCGAATAATTTTTTGAACAACGTGGATATCATGAAATGAAGGACTTTCCGCTTGAGGATGTTTAGACTTATGCCGGGCTAAAGAAATTTATACTTGAGAATTTTATATTATGAATTTTTATGGAACTTGGCTCAGTTGATATATTACTTATATTATTAGGGGTGTGCTCTCATAAATTCAACTACTCGCTTTAAGATATTTTCTCGGATCTAAAGCATTACCATTCAACCTGATCTCGTAGTGCAAGTGTGGTCCGGTAGAGCGGCCAGTGTTGCCGACTTCGGCGATTTTCTGCCCTTTTTCCACACGCTCTCCCACCTTTACCAATAATTTTGATGCATGTGCATAACGTGTTTCCAAGCCTGAACCATGGTCAATTTTCACGAGTTTACCATAATCAGGCGTTTGCTCAGAGGCCGAAACAATGCCATCAGCGGCCGCATAGATAGGGTCCCCGATATTTGCTGGAAAATCCAAACCTTCATGGAAAGCCTTATGACCATTGAAAGGGTCTAAACGCCAGCCAAAACTAGATGAATTATAAGCCGCTAAAATAGGACTGTTATTAGGCAATGTGTCTTTTAATACACTTTGTTGCAACAGCTTTGCTTCTAGTTCACTTAAATGCTCGGTTTGAAAATCAATCATGGCGGTTAGTTCGGCAATTTTCCTCTGCAGGTCTGCTTCACTTAAAGGAGCATCACGCACCAAAGGGCCACCGCTGTATGCTGGTAATGGTTTTGAAGAGACTGAGGGAGCCAGAGGCTTAGAAAGATTGTTCAGTGAAGTAATGTTTTTTATTGCAAGATCAGGCTTAGGCTGAGATGATTGACTGGAATGCGCTGGCACTTTCTCGCCGGCCAACTTAGATAGGCGCTCACTCTGGGCATCCAGCCGCATGATTCGCGCCTGCATATCACCAAGTTGAATCGCATATGCATCCAAATGCTTTTGTGGATTAATAAATGAAAATTTAAGGTGCGCAGGAAGTAGCGCCTTCATGCCGCGTTGCTCGGCGGCATCTTGCGGCTCAATGAGCAATAGCGTAATGAATATTGGCACTAATACCAATGCAAGCGCTATCATACTGACTTGCAGCACCGATAGCGTTCTAGCTTTTGCCATACTATTTGAGACAAAGATGATATTCAAAATATTCCTAATCACCGTTAGTATTCATACTTAATATTATTATTTTGCGTACAAATTACTATGCAGCGTTTTAACATACTACTTAAACAACCCGAGCTTACAACACTGAATGCGCGTAATAAAGAAGCCAATATTGCGCAAAAAATCTGGGAAGCTATTGCTCCTGATAATCTGGCTAAGTTCAGCCACGCCAGTAGTATCAAAAATAAGCAATTAACCGTGTTTGCAGCGAATAACTCAGTTGCTGCAAAAATTAAGCTATTTATACCTAGCTTATTGATTAAGTTAGAAAAGCAAGACTGTCAAGTTACTGCAATTCGAGTGAAAGTGCAAGTAAAATCTACCCCAACCCCCAAGCTGGTAGCCATTAAGAAGCTCAGTCATAATGCCGCAATTAGCCTTGAAGAATTCGTAAAAAAAATTCCCGGCACTCCACTTGCTGAGGCTTTGAGCAGATTAGCTAAGAAATCGCGCTAAAGCTAATTAAACCTTATAGCTTGTTTTTCCGTCCTTTTATCGCACCTGTTTATCGCCTTTTTTGACTCACACTTGAGGTTGTTCAGCGTTGTTATTAATGCAATAATGAATCGTCGTTACAAATCATTTACATGATTCATGCTTTTGAATGACATTTATCACTAGCAATTTGGAGAATTTTTCTACCATCGCATCGCAATAACGCATCACATATTTAGCACTTGATATTTGTACCTGCTTTAACAGCACTAGTTTTATTTTACGTTTCACGCTTAATTCTTAAGCTACGGATTTATAAATTTAGATAGGGAGAAGTCATGTCAGTCGCAATAATGATTGCCATCGGAGCCGCAGTCCTCGCGGTATTGTATGGTGCAGTAATGAGTAAGTGGATCACAAATTTGCCGGCCGGCAACGCACGAATGCAAGAAATTGCCAGTGCGATTCAACAAGGGGCAGCCGCATATCTAGCCCGCCAATATAAAGCCATCACTATCGTCGGTGTCATTCTCGCAGTTTTAATCGGCATATTCCTTAACATCACGACCGCAATTGGCTTTGTCATCGGGGCAGTTCTTTCCGGTGCCTGCGGGTTTATTGGCATGAACGTTTCCGTTAAAGCCAACGTCCGTACTGCCCAAGCAGCGACTCAAGGCATAGGGCCAGCATTGGATGTAGCCTTTAAAGGTGGCGCTATTACCGGCATGTTGGTCGTCGGTTTAGGCTTGTTAGGCGTAGCGGGCTTTTATGCTTTCTTAGGCGGCGAAACTGCAACTAACCTCAACCCATTGATAGGATTGGCATTCGGCTCATCACTCATTTCAATCTTTGCACGTTTGGGCGGCGGCATCTTTACCAAAGGCGCGGACGTAGGCGCTGACTTGGTTGGTAAGGTAGAAGCCGGCATCCCAGAAGATGACCCGCGCAACCCTGCAGTGATCGCCGATAACGTAGGCGATAACGTGGGTGACTGTGCCGGCATGGCAGCGGATTTGTTTGAAACCTATGCAGTGACCTTGATTGCCACCATGGTATTGGGCAGCTTGCTGATTACTCAATCCAGCGCTAACGGTGTGCTATTTCCTTTGATGCTAGGTGCTGTATCTATCGTCGCTTCTATCATTGGTTGCTTCTTTGTTAAAGCATCGCCAGGCATGAAGAACGTCATGCCTGCACTTTACAAAGGTCTGGCAGTAGCGGGTATCCTGTCATTGATTGCATTCTACTTTGTCACCATGAAGATGTTCCCGGAAGGCGTAACAGCAGGTGAACGCTTTATCTCAGGCAACCAGTTATTTGGTGCATGTGCGGTAGGTTTGGTATTGACTGCTGCTTTGGTATGGATTACGGAATACTACACTGGCACTGATTACGCACCGGTTAGGCATGTGGCACAAGCCTCAACTACAGGCCATGCAACAAATATCATTGCGGGTATCGGCATTTCTATGAAGTCGACCGCTTGGCCGGTACTTTCTGTGTGTTTGGCAATTTTTGTTTCACATCATCTTGGTGGTTTGTACGGCATCGCAATTGCCGCCACTGCAATGTTAAGTATGGCCGGAATTGTAGTCGCATTGGATGCTTATGGTCCGATCACAGATAACGCCGGCGGCATTGCTGAAATGGCCGGTTTACCAAAAGAGGTACGCGATGTGACAGATCCACTAGATGCCGTGGGCAATACCACCAAAGCGGTTACCAAAGGCTACGCTATTGGCTCCGCCGGTTTAGCCGCATTGGTATTATTTGCCGATTACACGCACAAACTTCAGGGTGCCGGTATTGACGTTAAGTTTGACTTGAGTGATCCAATGGTGATTATTGGCTTATTTATCGGCGGCTTGATTCCATTCTTATTCGCCGCTATGGCGATGGAAGCAGTAGGCCGGGCAGCAGGCGCAGTGGTTGAAGAAGTACGCCGCCAATTCCGCGATATTAAAGGCATTATGGAAGGTACGGCTAAACCGGAGTATGGAAAGGCGGTTGATATGCTGACCACAGCTGCTATCAAAGAAATGATGATTCCATCACTATTGCCAGTAGCGGTTCCTGTTGCGGTCGGCTTGATTCTTGGACCAGTAGCACTTGGTGGTTTACTCATGGGGACGATAGTGACGGGCTTGTTCGTCGCGATTTCTATGTGTACCGGCGGCGGCGCCTGGGATAATGCTAAGAAATATATCGAAGATGGCAATCATGGCGGCAAAGGGTCTGAAGCGCACAAAGCGGCTGTAACCGGCGACAC
>JACDEP010000051.1 GCA_013816325.1 Methylotenera sp. | reverse complement strand
CCACTAAATCTGATTTGGTATTTTTTTCCATGTCTACGTATAAATCGATGGTTTTTTGTGCGAACTCCGGCGACCATTTTAAGTGCTGCGAAATATTGCCTTGCAGCAAGGCCACAGAAATAGGCTTGCCAACAGGTGTAGTCCATTGAATAAACTTTAGCAAGCCACCGGTAATGGGTATCACCAACACCAATGCAAATATCGAATATTTCAATGGATGGTAAGTAGAGCGGTTAACCCATAGCAAGGCCATCAGGCTCGCTATCAATACTGTAATCATGGATACGCCATACACGCCAATAATAGGAACATAACCAGCAAGTGGGCTGTAGGGTACTTGTGAGTAGCCCATAGTAAGCCAAGGAAACCCAGTGAATATCCAGCTTCTTATCCAATCTGATAATGCCCAGAAAACTGGAATGGCAATCACCATATATTTTAACTGATTCTGGCTAAGCCATTTGCTTAAAGCGCCGACTAACGCGGGAAATAAAGCCATAAAAGCTGCAAGCAAAAATGTAAAAAAACCTGCCATAAAAGCGGGCATATGGCCAAAGTCATGGAGGCTGATATAGATCCAGTAAATGCCTATCAGGTATAAGCCTAAGCCGTAAATTAAACCTAGATTAAAAGTTTGCCTAATGGAACGCGCACGATACCAAAAGGCACATAACCCTAATATGGATAGAATGCTGGCCGGATAAAAATAATAAGGCGCAAAGCCTAATACACAGGTCGCACCTAATAAAAACACAATTGCAGGTTGGAAATACTGATTCTTGCTGATAGATTTCATGGGCTGAATTGTAGCTTGTACAGCATGAGTGAACAAAATTAATAATAAGTTTTATAGGGAGGACGTAATGTTGACAGGCAATGCTTGCTGTGCCTAGTATTGATAACGCAAGGTTATAAGCGTGCAAGCAAAGTCAGCCATTCAGAAGTCATTACCGGAGAAAGAGCATGAGCATTAAATCAGAATTTAAAGAGTTTGCTCTTAAAGGCAATGTGATGGATCTTGCGGTTGGCGTAATAATAGGCGCGGCCTTCGGCAAGATTGTAGATTCGCTAGTGAATGACATCATCATGCCTGTGGTCAGTAAAGTAGTTGGTGGTTTGGATTTTTCTAATATGTTTATCAAGTTGGCAGAAGGTCCGACTGGCCTACCACAAACCTACGATGCACTTAAAAAAGCGGGAGTACCTATGCTCGCTTATGGTAATTTTTTTACGATTATCCTAAATTTTATTATTCTCGCTTTCATCATTTTCCTGATGGTAAAACAAATGAATAAATTAAAAAAAACAGAGCCAGCATTGGTCCCTTTAGCGCCGCCTGAAGAAGTGACTTTGTTGCGTGAGATTCGCGATTCTCTAAAAAAATAAAAATTAATTACATAAAAATCCGATTGAAAAATCAATTGGCTTTTTATTTTTTATGGGAAATTTTTAAAATAGTTATATTGCTATGAAATGCTTTATTCCGCGCCGGATTCCGCTAGGTTCTAAGAAATTATTTATGAATGTGAGAGGTAACACACTGATAGATATATGAAAGTATGTTTGCATTCAAATTTTTATTATGTTTAAATAAATCTTTAGCAAACCTAATAAAAGTTAGGGACGCAAAGTCACCGGTCTAAAGAGTATGTCCAAATATGGATATATTTCAGGATAGCGGGACCGCAAATGTAAAGTTTCGATAACTTGAATATTCTATTGTGTAGAGAAATTTAATATAGATAAACCAAGCTTTTTGTGATCTTAGATTTTCAGTGGCTGCCTTGAATGTTCTGAAAAATCCCTTATTTTTTCTCAATAAGCTATTTCCAGCTCAATCTATTTATTTTTATTTAAAGGATCAGCCATGAATGCTAAATCATTTAGCCTGAGTATTTTATTTTCATCTTTATGCGTATTGAGTATTAATACCTCTTACGCTACGATATACAAATGCACAAGCTCCACTGGGAAAGTTTCTTATAGTGGGACTCCTTGTGCTTCCGGTACAACTACTAAGTCAACTACATTAAGCACTAGTACAACTAGCACTCCTACCACTAGTACAAGTACTGCTCCAACTACTAGTACAAATACCACTACGACTGCTCCCACAACAACGACTAGTAGTACATCTACATCTGGCACATTGTCATTAGCAACTCCTACCAGTACAGCTACCTCTACTGGGTTGCTGACAGATAATATCTTTGCAACCACTAGCTTCTGGTATAAACCTATACCAACCAATGTTGTACTGCATACAAACTCATCTAACTTCGTTAAAGAGTTTGTAAGGCAAAAAATCGCTTACTATAACAACGTCAACATCAATACCAGTTCATATTCTAGCCCGATTTATGTGGCGCAAGCTGGTGCACCTACCGTGAAGGTGGCTTTCAATGACTGCCAGAAAAAAGGCTGGGTTGATCCTGTTTTCACTAGCATGGTGAGCGCAGTGCCTATTCCATCTATAGCAAAACAAGCATCAGGTACGGATGGTGAAATGACTATTTACCAGCCTTCTAGCCACACTATCTGGGAACTCTGGGTCGCAAAAAAAGATGCTTATGGTAAATGGAGTTCATGCTGGGGCGGCAAGCTTGCAAGTGCATCATACGGCCAAGGTATTTTTCAGAAGAATTACGGAACTACGGCAACCGGTTTGCCATTTGTAGGTGGCCAGATCACTGCGGAGGAGTTAAAACGTGGTGAAATCAAGCACGCAATCGGTATCGCATTGGTAGATGTGGAGAAAGCGAGCATATTTTCATGGCCTGCTAACCGCTCTGACGGGTATAACCCAAATAATGCATCTAATCGTATTGCTGAAGGTCAACGGTTTCGTTTAAACCCTAGTGTAAACGTGGATGCATTGCCAATGACCAAAGCCGGCAAGATTATTGCAAAAGCTGCGCAAAAGTATGGTTTTATTGTGTGGGATAAAGCGGGTTCTATAGGTATCCGTGCTCAGAATGCTGATTCATATACTATGTTAGGTAAACCAAACCCTTATCCAGCGCTTTATGAATATAAAGCAGCATATGCGGTGTTAAATGGTTTTCCATGGGATAAATTGCAATTCTTGCCGATGCACTATGGTAGACCATAGTTATTGAGCTAAATCATTAAATCATGGAATTGATTAAAAAATTATTAAGGCTCATTGCTAGCAAATGAGCCTTAATAATTTTTAATACCGATTGGTTATAAACTGTTTAGCTATTAAATCATAATTCAGGTTTTACGCCTGGCATCTCATATTTGTTTCCACCGTTATTACCTTCTGAACCATCATTGTTCAAAAACACCACCATCACAACTTTGTCGTCAATGAAGTCCAGTTCTGTGGTTTCGTAATAAGTACCATCTGCCGTAGTGTTAATAAAATGGTAATGCCAAATAGAAGCAACTACTTTGTCTGAATCCTTGATTTTTACGTCATCCGCAGTCGCAGGTTCGCCAAATTGAGCAATGATTTTGCTCTTATCGAATTTGTGAATAACATTCACAAAATCTTTTTCTACCGTGGGAATTTCACTGCTCGGCGTTTCATCAGCAAGGACATGATTGCTCAATAAAACACTCATAAAAAAACAACCTACCCAAGTCGAACGTTTCATAGCTTACCCCTTATACGGCATCAGCGATTGTATTTATTGATGCGTGAGAATTAAGTGAATTGAATGTTTAAGAACGAATTTCATTTATATAGTTCCGTTAATCCGTTAATTCTGGGTTATCGATGGGTTCTGGCAACATTTCTATCATCATGCTGTGTACGCGCCGGCTATCTGCACGCAATACCTTTACATGTAAACCTTCAAAAGTAACCTCGTCGCCGCGTTTAGGCAGGTGCCCAAATTGATTCACTACCAAGCCACCTATGGTAGAAAATTCTTCATCGCTGAAACTGGTACCGATGGTTTCGTTAAAGTCCACAATCTCAGTGAGGGCTTTTACACGATACTGGCCATCAGCGTTCTGGATGATGTTGTCTTCATCCTCGTCGTAATCGTATTCATCTTCAATATCACCGACAATCTGTTCCAGTACATCCTCAATAGTGACCATGCCAGCAACACCGCCGTACTCGTCTACAACAATAGCAATATGGTTACGGTTGCTGCGGAATTCCTTGAGCAGGATATTCAGACGCTTGGCTTCCGGGATGAACACGGCAGGACGTAGCATATCGCGTACATCAAAATCTTCACCAGCATAGTAGCGCAGTAAATCTTTAGCTAACAAAATGCCGATCACATCGTTCTTGTTATCCTCGATAACAGGAAAACGCGAGTGGGCGGTTTCGATCACGTGCGGAATGAATGTTTCGGGAGGATCCGTGATGTCGATGACATCCATCTGTGAGCGCGGGATCATGATATCGCGCACTTGCATTTCAGACACTTGCAGTACGCCCTCAATCATGGCGAGCGAATCTGCATCCATCAAATTGTTTTCGTAGGCACCGTGTAACAGCTCTACCAGCTGTTCACGATCTTCTGGTTCCCTTAGCAAAAAATTGCTGAGACGTTCTAATAAACCAGGTTTGTTTAACTTTTCCGAGTCGGAAGCCATTAATTGGCACCCTCTATTATGAGATAAGGTGAAGGATACCTTAATTTCGTAACAATTGCAGTCTCCAGGCCCTCCATCAATTCGGCCTGCGGGTCAGTTTCATGGTCATAACCGTGTAAATGCAGGATGCCATGCACGGTTAAATGAGCATAATGTGCTTCGAGAGATTTGCTTTGGGATTTTGCTTCCGCTTCCACCACCGGGGCGCAGATGATGATGTCGCCCATCAAATAAGGTTCCTCGGTCATGGGAAAGGTCAATACATTAGTCGGGTAATCTTTGCCGCGATACATGCTGTTCAATTCGCGGCCTTCTGCTTCGTTCACAACCCGAATGGTAACTTCTGTTTCGACCCGGATTGCAGCTTTAACCCATTTCCTGAATTGTGCGCGGCTCGGAATGTGAACTGTATTGCTGGCATATTGAACATTTAGTCTAAGGATTGTCACAGAATATTATCTTCTAAAAAATTTTAACTAATATGAATAGCACTGGCTGAATAGGAGTCTAAAAGTTGGATAAATTTAATCACAACGAATGGGTATTAAAAGTTAATTAATTATATATTTAAATCAATGCGTTAAGTAGTCATAATATCAAACTGGAATGACATTCATATTTAAAAATCATTGTTTTTGGGAAAAATAGCATGGCTTATCACACTACGGTCAAAGATTTTCTAGCAGATCATTTACAAGGGCCGCATAAAGCTGCACTTACGCGAATGCTGGACGATATTATCAATGCCTGCAAGAAAATTGCAATTGCCATTGATAGCGGTGCGCTTGAAGGTAATATGGGCAGCTTGGCATCAGAAAATATCCAGGGTGAGGTGCAAAAAGTCTTGGATGTAATGACCAATAATATTTTTATTGAATCCAACCAGCGCAGTGGTTACATCGCAGCGATGGCTTCTGAAGAAGTTGATAACGTGATTGAGATACCGGAAAAACTCAAAAAAAATGGTAAGTACCTGCTATTGTTTGATCCACTTGATGGCTCTTCAAACGTTAACGTGAATATTTCGGTAGGCACGATATTTTCTATCTTGATGAGCCCGAGTGCCAACCCGATATTGGCCGATTTCCTCCAGCCCGGTGTTAGCCAGCTATGCGCAGGCTATGCGTTATACGGCACGTCTACCATGCTGGTGTTTACTACCGGCAATGGTGTAAGTGGTTTTACGCTGGATATCGAATCAGGTGAATTTTACCTGACGCATCCTAATATGCAGATTGCAACTGACACACAGGAATTTGCCGTGAATATGTCGAACTACCGTTTCTGGCAAGAACCCGTGCAACGCTATATTGATGAATGCTTGCAAGGGGAAGAGGGCGACCGGAAAAAAGATTTCAATATGCGCTGGGTGGCTTCCATGGTGGCCGAGATGCATCGTATATTAATACGCGGCGGCGTATTTATGTATCCGATTGATTCCAAACTGCAGACTCAAGGTGGCAAATTACGCTTGATGTATGAGGCGAACCCTATAAGTTATATCGTTGAACAGGCTGGAGGCTTAGCTACTACCGGTACGCAACGTATATTGGAAATCGTCCCTACGCATATACATCAGAGAGTTCCAGTAATCATGGGCAGCAAAAGTGAAGTGGAAAGAATCATTTCTTATCATCAGCGCAAAATCAGGCATTGATTGACTTTTAAGCCAATTAAGGCGCTAGCAGAAGCGGCTGTCGCCCGCTTTGGCTCGATTTAGGTTAATCAGCTTAGGTTAATTGAGCTTAGGTTAATTCAGCTTAGGTTAATTCAGCTAGGCAAGTACTGGCGGTTACACTATTAGTCGCCTGGCAAATCGCTACGAATTCTTCGGCATGCAATGAAGCGCCGCCAATGAGCCCGCCATCGACATCTGGCATGGCAAATAAACTTTCTGCGTTATTCGCCTTTACGCTGCCGCCATAGATAATTCTTACTTTGGCGGCAGCATCCGGGTTGCGTCTGGCAATGCGATGGCGTATGAATTCATGTACCGCCTGAGCCTGATCCGGCATCGCCGTCCTACCCGTGCCTATCGCCCATACAGGCTCGTAGGCAAACACCATATTCACTGCCATAGCTTGGGCAAAATCCTGTTCGCCCAGCGTGGCCATCACCGCGTCCATTTGACTTGCGACTATCACTTCGGTCAGGCCAGCTTCGTGTTCGGCTAGGGTTTCGCCTACACATAATATTGGCGTCAGACCTGCCTTGATGGCCGCATCAAACCTTGCCGCAGCGGTTAAGTTGGTTTCGTAAAACAGATTTCGTCGTTCTGAATGGCCTAACAGTACATAGGTGCAGCCTAAATCTGTGAGCATATGCGGTGCTACTGCGCCTGTGAATGCACCTTCTTCATGCTGGTTAACGTTCTGGCCTCCCCAGTGAATATTAGTTTTTTCTAATAAAGCGCGCGCTTGAAACAGGTAAGGGTTCGGCACGCATACTACAAAATCTGCATTATGTAATTCCTGTACGCCGCTAATAATGCCATTCAACAGCATCTCGTTACTGCGCATGTCACCGTGCATTTTCCAATTGCCAACTACCAGGTTGCGACGCATATTGTTCCTTTTGTTAGCGCTTATGCTTTGATAACTGCTTGCAGCTTACCTGATTTATAACGCTCAGCCATGGCATCACAAGAAATAGGTTTAATGGCGGCTGCATAACCTGCTGAACCAAATGCCTCGTAACGTGACTTGCATATTTGCCTCATGGCAGCAGTCGTCACTCCGAGGTATTTTCTTGGGTCGAATTCCTTACTGTTCTGTGCAAAGAAACGGCGGAGCGCGCCAGTTGTCGCCATACGCAAGTCCGTATCGATATTCACTTTGCGTACGCCATGTTTGATGCCTTCTACGATTTCTTCGACTGGTACACCATAAGTTTCACCCATGCCACCGCCAAACTCATTGATGATTTTTAGCCATTCCTGCGGTACTGAAGAGGAACCATGCATGACCAAGTGCGTATTAGGAATGCGTTCGTGAATCTCCTTGATGCGGCTGATTGCCAGCGTTTTACCTGTGGGTGGGTGAGTGAATTTATATGCTCCGTGTGAGGTGCCAATCGCAATCGCCAGCGCATCTACGCCGGTCTTTCGCACAAAATCGGCGGCTTCTTCAGGGTCAGTCAGTAATTGGGAGTGATTGAGTTCGCCTTCTGCTCCCGAGCCATCCTCCTCACCCGCCATACCAGTTTCTAGTGAGCCGAGCACACCCAGCTCACCCTCAACAGATACTCCTATGGCATGGGCAAGATCGACGATTTTCTTGGTCGCATCTACATTGTATTGATAGCAGGAAGGGGTCTTAGCATCTTCCATCAGCGAGCCATCCATCATGACGCTGGTAAAGCCTGAGCGCATCGCTTGTATACAAACTTCCGGCGTATGGCCATGGTCTTGGTGCATCACCACTGGGATGTGCGGGTAAGCTTCTACTGCGGCTAACACCAAATGCCTGAGAAATGCTTCCCCGGCATATTTACGTGCCCCGGCGGAGGCCTGAAGGATAACGGGACTATTCACCTCGTCCGCAGCCTGCATGATAGCCTGCACCTGTTCCATGTTATTGACATTGAAAGCTGCAAGCCCATAGTTGTGGTCGGCAGCGTGATCTAATAGTTGACGCAATGAAACAAGTGCCATGGAGCCCTCTTAGCTGATTTAAAAGTTAGTAATTGAATGGCGTTGTGCGCGCAATATTTAATATAGCTAGCAAATATCCCAATTTTGTTGCGATATTTTAACAGGTATGAATATACACTTATGTCTTATATAAGACAACTGATATAAGATTATTTAGAATCATTAATTGGTAAAGATAAAATGAAGTATAAAACTGTTTAAAGCGTTATTCGTAAAGCTCAATCACCTTATTCAAAAACTTGGTCTCAACCAACCATACATCATGGATGTGACAATGATACTTATGGTTTTGTTTCGCTAAGTTTCAGTTCGTAATCTTCATAGGCGTTGATGATTTTCTGGACTAATGGATGGCGCACCACATCGGCAGATAAGAAATGCGTCATGGCGATCCCTTTGACATTCTTCAATATTTTCTGGCTTTCCACTAAGCCGCTTTTTTGATGACGCTGCAGGTCAATTTGTGTAACATCGCCAGTGATTACGGCTTTGGTGCCAAAGCCGATACGTGTCAGGAACATCTTCATTTGTTCAGGCGTAGTGTTCTGTGCTTCATCCAGGATAATGAAGCTTTGATTCAGTGTGCGGCCGCGCATATAGGCCAATGGGGCTACTTCAATTGCGCCGCGCTCAAACATTTTATTGACACTGTCGTAACCTGCCAAGTCATAAAGAGCGTCATATAGTGGGCGCAAATAAGGGTCTACTTTTTGATTGAGGTCACCGGGTAAAAACCCAAGTTTTTCACCTGCTTCAACGGCGGGGCGAACCAAAACGATTCTTTTGACGCGGTCTCGCGTCATGGCATCTACCGCGCTGGCAACTGCTAAATAGGTTTTACCTGTACCGGCCGGGCCAATACCAAATGTGATATCGTGATCTTGTATCTGCTGCAAGTATTCAACCTGCCGGGGGGTGCGACCATGCAGGTCGCCACGTCGCGTCATCAATACCGGCATGGTGGTGGAAGCCACGTCCTCCGGTTTTAGTTTATCAATTTCTACTACGCCAAGCTGGATGTCTTCAAGTCCAATCGGTTTTTTAGCACGTATATAGAAATTCTCTATCAGCTGTGCTGCCAGCCTGGTATTAATTGTTTTACCGGTGATATTAAATGTGCCGCCACGACGGTTGATGTTCACTTCCAGGGCGGTTTCAATCTGCTTGATGTTTTCATCCAGCGCGCCACAGAGGTTGGCCAAGCGAGTGTTGTCTTCAGGACTTAAAGTTATTTCCATAATAAACCTATTGTGCGATCCCTCTATTTTTTTGCTTACTTTAAATAACTTCACCGGTTAAACGTTTAGGGTTAGAAGCATCAGTGATCCTAACGTTCACGAACCTATTGATTAAACTCTTATCTCCCGCAATATCTACCACACGGTTATTGTCGGTTTTGCCTGCTAGTAAATTAGCATCTTTCCAAGAAACACCGTTAATCAATACGCGCTGAATCGTGCCTAGCATGCTGCGGCTAATGGCATCGCCCTGGGCTTCGTTAATAGCCTGTAGTTTATCTAAGCGAGCCAGTTTGACTTCATTTGAGGTTTCGTCTGGCAAATATGAGGCTGGCGTACCAGGGCGCGGGCTATATAAAAAGCTGAAGCTGTAATCGAAACCAACATCCTGCATGAGTTTGGCCGTCGCTTCAAAATCTGCTTCAGATTCACCAGGAAAACCAATGATAAAATCAGAAGTAAAAGTAAGGTTAGGGCTCGCCACACGCAACTTACGGATAGTAGATTTGTATTGTAAAACCGTGTAATTGCGCTTCATCGCCATTAGTATGCGATCAGAACCCGCTTGTACTGGCAAATGTAATTGAACTGCTAACTTAGGAATTTCAGCGAAGCAGGCGATTAGTCTATCGCTCATTTCATTCGGATGGCTAGTGGTAAAACGGATGCGTTCAATCTGCGGAATCTCGGCAATATATTCAATCAGCATCGCCAGGTCAGCCTCCAGACCTTCATAATCAGTGCGATACGAATTGACGTTTTGGCCGAGCAACGTGATTTCTTTAACGCCTTGTTCCGCTAGCTGAACGGCTTCTAGCAAAATTGCATCAAATGGGCGCGAGACTTCTTCACCACGGGTATAAGGCACCACGCAGAAGCTACAATACTTGCTGCAGCCTTCCATAATGCTCAGGAAGGCGGTGGCCCCTTCTACACGCGGCGGCGGTAAATGATCGAACTTCTCGATTTCCGGGAAGCTAATATCGACCTGGGAATGACCGCTGGTTTGGCTGTTCCTAATCATATCCGGCAGGCGGTGCAAAGTTTGCGGACCAAAGACCACATCTACATACGGCGCACGCTTGAGGATGTTATCGCCTTCTTGTGAAGCCACGCAGCCCCCTACGCCAATCACCAAATTTGGATTGGCCTTCTTGAGCGGAATGAAACGCCCTAAATGGCTGAATACCTTCTCCTCCGCCTTTTCACGCACCGAGCAGGTGTTCAATAAAATAACATCCGCATCTTCAGGCGTCTGGGTTTCTACCATGCCATTATCGGCATGCAACATATCTGCCATGCGTGACGAATCATATTCATTCATCTGGCAGCCGAAAGTCTTGATAAAAACTTTTTTAGGTGCGGTATTAGGTAAAGCCGGATTTTCTTTAATATCGTTCAATGGTTGAATTTCTAATGAGAATGATAAATTTATAAGGTGTAATTTTAGCGTATTTGAACAGCGCAATGTAAAATAGGCTTTCCTTCAAAGTTCTATCATTAAGCCCGAGATTAACCAAGTTTATGCAAGCACTTCCCATTTTTTTCAATATCAAGAATCGCCTATGTATCGTCATTGGCGGCGGTGAAGTTGCTACGCGCAAAGTAACCTTGCTGCTTAAGGCGGATGCAGCGGTTACGCTCTATTCGCCGGAGATCTGCCATGAACTTGAAGACTTGGCAAACGCCCAGAAAATTCAACATATCCAGTCCAGCTTTGAACCAAGCCAGTTAACAGGTGCATGTTTAGTCATTGCGGCTACGGATGATGAGTCGGTGAATATTGCCGTTTCGGTCGCAGCAAAAGCACAGAATATCCCGGTAAATGTGGTGGATGCGCCTGATTTATGTACCTTCACGATGGGCTCCATTATCGACCGCAGTCCAGTTGTGATTGCAATTTCATCAGAAGGTAATGCCCCCGTATTGGCACGCTACATTCGTACCAAGATCGAAACTATGCTACCGGCAACTTATGGAAGAATTGCCGCGATTGCAGGTGAATTCCGCGAGCAGGTAAAAGCCAAGTTTGCCACAACTCAGGCCAGGCGCCGTTTCTGGGAAGGCGTGTTGCAAGGCCCCATGGTTGAGCGTGTCTTGTCCGGGCAAGAGCAGGCGGCGCGCGACCTGTTAAGCAATCTGTTAAATGACGCAGATGTGGGCGCAAAAAAAGGTGAGGTGTTTCTAGTGGGCGGGGGCCCGGGTGACCCGGACCTATTGACTTTCAGAGCATTGCGTCTGATGCAGCAATGCGATGTTTGCGTATACGACAAGCTCGTCAGCCCTGAAGTGATGGAGCTTGTGCGCCGCGATGCGGAACTGATTTACGTAGGTAAATCGCGCGACCAACATACGTTGCCACAAGAAGAAATCAACGAGTTATTAGCCAAATTGGCTTTGCAGGGCAAGAGGGTATTACGCTTAAAGGGTGGAGACCCGTTTATTTTCGGCCGTGGCGGTGAAGAGATTGAAACACTCATGCAGCATGGCGTGCCGTTTCAAGTAGTACCGGGCATTACTGCGGCAAATGGCGTATCAAGTTATGCGGGTATTCCATTAACACATCGTGATTACGCTCAGGCTTGTCTGTTCATCACGGGTCATCTCAAAGATGGCACGATAGATTTGGATTGGACCGCTATGGCTCGGCCTCATCAGACCGTTGTGATCTATATGGGTTTGGTGGGGTTAGCCGATATCTGTAAACGCCTGATTCTGGAGGGCGTATCGCCTGATATGCCAGCCGCGGTTATCCAGCAGGGAACGACCCAGCGTCAGCGTGTTGTAACGGCTACTTTAAAAGACCTGGCTGAAAAAGTGGGCGCAGCAGAAATGAAACCGCCATGCCTGACGATTATCGGTGAAGTAGTACAGTTACGCGAAAAACTCAATTGGTTTGAGCCTAATACCGATGCGGGACTTGGAAATGGATTATAAAGTGTAATCGCGCTGGATTGGTAGGCTCAAGCGCGCTTCTAAACCACCCTCAGGACGGTTAAGCAATTCCAGTTTGCCTTTATGCAGTTTTGCAATACGGTCCGCTATCGCTAAGCCCAGACCGCTACCGCCAGCATTGGTGCGAGCGGTATCCAAACGTTCAAAAGGCCTCAGTAATTTTTCCGCATGACTTTCCGGTATGCCCGGACCATTGTCAAACACGCTGATGATGATATTTTCAGCGGTAATACGGCTGGCTACACGTACCTCACCTTTACCGTAAACATAAGCATTTCCTACCAAGTTATCCAAAAGCCTTTGCATGGCGAGCGGCCGAATGGCGACAAAGTAGGTAGGTGCGTACTCTATAATCAACACGCGGCCAGCGCGAGATTGACGCTCCTGTAAGGATTTAAGCAACATATTAATATCCACCATCTGGCTCGGCTCGCCCTCGACCCCGCGCACAAAATCTAGGAATTGGTGGATGATATTATCCATATCGGCAATATCTTCAATCATGCCAAGTTTCAAATTGCCGCATTTCTCATCGGGTAACATCTCTACCGACAGGCGCAATCTGGCTAATGGTGTGCGAATGTCATGAGAAACACCTGCCAAAATCAATGTCCGCTCTGCATCCAATTCAGCCAGGGAAGCCGCCATCTTATTGAAGGTACTGCTCACTTCGCGCAACTCCGTCATGCTGTCTTCCGGCAAGACTTCCGGCCGCTCGCCGTTACGCAATCTATCCGCGGCGCGTACCAGTAAATTCAGGGGCCGATTGATGCGCGCAGCAATCAGGTAGCCACCGGCTAGAGAAAGCAATGCCACCAAAGC
>JACDEP010000171.1 GCA_013816325.1 Methylotenera sp. | reverse complement strand
GAGATGCATGCTTATAAACGTCGATTCGGTGAAATCACTTGCGCCGATATCATGTCTAGGGATGTAGTTAGCGTGGAATTTGGTACAGAGCTAGAAGACGCCTGGGGCTTGTTACGAAAGCATAAAATCAAGGCATTGCCCGTGGTTGATAGGGCGCAGCGGGTGATCGGTATCATTACGCAAATCGATTTTATGAAGCATGCCAATCTGGATGCTTATGAAGGTTTTGAAAGTAAGCTTAGGCGATTTATTCAGCGTACCGCGCTATCACATTCAAAAAAACCGGAAGTCGCAGGCCAGATCATGAGTTCACCTGCTGTAACAGCAACCGTGGATATGCATATTATTGGACTTATCCCACTTATGTCGCAGCACCGCGTACATCATCATATACCGGTGATTGATGATGATAGAAAGTTAGTGGGAATTGTCACCCAGTCAGATTTGGTGTCTGCACTTTACCATGGCCGCATAGCCAATGTGCGTACGCTGGGTTTGTCTTCTTAGTAAGGGCTACTTATAAAAACCGCGCCCACAGCCTTGCGCTATTTTCTTTAAGCCTCGCGAATAGTGAGCGTTTTCTCCAAGCTTCCAAGGTAATTAATTTAGAAGTACGTAAATCTTTTTCGTACAAAACTTTCATTTTTGCACTGAATTCCTGCCCTAGCAACACCGCATTGATTTCGTAATTGTTCACAAAGCTTCGCCAATCCAAGTTGGTAGACCCGATGGTAGACCAGACGCTATCTACCATGCCAGTTTTGGCATGCAGCAGTGCATCTTGCCGCTCGTAGATTTTTACACCGACACTAAGCAGTTCATCGTAATAAGAACGCGAAGCGTAATAGACTAAATTAGAATCAGTCTTCGCGGGCAATAGCAATCTCACATCTACGCCTCGTTGCGCAGCTTCTTTAAGCGCAGCGAGCATCTGAGGATCTGGCACAAAGTACGCATTAGTCAACCACACTTGACTTTCTGCACTATTGATTGCAGAAAGTAATGTCACGTACATCTGGCTATAAGGCTCGTCAGGCGAGCTGCCGATAGCGCGCACCACCTCATTGCCCTTAGCGGTGATCTCAGGAAAGTAATTCCTAGAGGCTAAAGGATCGCCTCTTTGGCCAGTCCAGTTAGCCATAAAAAGCTTTTGAAACTCGCTAACAATCGGCCCAGAAATGCGTACATGGGTATCGCGCCAAGGAATAGCATTTTTCTTCGAATCGGATTCAGGCGATTTTTTCGAGAACGAACCGCGGGAATACACGCTACTAATATTGATGCCGCCTACAAAGGCAGTTTCACCATCAACAATTAATAGTTTCCTATGGTCACGCTCATTTACAGCCCACCCTTTTTTACCGGCAAGGGGGTTGATGGGGTTGAATTCCAGGACATTGATGCCCGTATCTTTGAGTGTTTGGAAGAACGCTTTAGGTGTGCCTAGGGAGCCTACGCTGTCATACATTAGATTGACCTGTACGCCGCTACGCTGCTTGTTCATTAATAGCTCTGCGAAACGCTTTCCTACTTCTGGGTCGTCTTCAAAAATGAAAGTTTCCAAGTTGATGCTGTCTTTAGCATTTTCTATGGCTTCAAACATGGATGAATAAGTAGTGGGGCCATCTACCAATAGATCGACGCTATTGCCGACCACCAATGGCGACCCGACGATTTCGGCTTCCAACGCTAAATGCCGGTCAAAAATATTAGAATCGCCGCCATTCTTTTGTAACCGTTCAAGGATGGCTTTACTTTTCTTGGCTGACAGCGGTCCTTTACCGTTACTGAGCTGTACCGGTTGCGATGAACGCATGGACATATCCGGCACCATGATAGGGATAGAACTACAGCCCGTCAGCGCCAACGATAGTAATAAATAAACTAAGCAGTAAAGCTTGTTTACATTCATCCTTGTTGTCATTTCTTATTCCCTCAACCTCAATTTGCAATTTGGACTGCAAATATACAAACTTGTTGCTATACGCTAATTTTAATCCAATGTCCTGTCGAGCGGGTAAATGCTTTGCGTTTTGATTAAGCAATATAATTTAGAGCCTATACCGATGTGTAAATCTTGTACGGATCTAGCAGTGACTTCAGCAATCAAATGGTTTGTAGAAGCTTCTAATATTACGGTAACCAACACTCGATTGCCGACCGGTTCAACAGCAGTTACGGTGCATGCAAGCTGGTTCTGGATAGTGACACCTGAAACTTTGTTAAGGGACAACGCGATATTCGATGCAGCGATTGACACCGTTATATTTCCCAAAATGGAATGTGGCGACGGTGGTGTAAACGGAATATATAACTGTTGGGAACCTATTAAAGCTGTTAAATAAGCTTCTCCAAGTTCTTGCGTTAATATTTTGGCATACAGGACATTTTCCAATCCAAGTGTTTGGGCCAGCGCCAATACGCGTTCATGATGGATAATTTCGCTAAACTTGCCATATGCCAATAGTGCGCCTTGTTCCATAATAGCCACTTGCGAGGTGAGGGTCAGGACCTCATCTATAGCATGGCTTACATAAACCATGGGGATATTGAGATCGTCTTTTACCCGCTTCAGAAACGGCAGTATCTGCTGTTTCAGTCGCACATCTAAAGACGCTAGCGGTTCATCCAGCAACAACATGCGCGGCGATATCAGTAATGCCCGCCCGAGCGCAACACGTTGTTTTTCACCGCCGGAAAGCTGATGCGGCTTTTGTGCAAGCAAGTGACCAATTTCCAGCAACGTTACGATTTTTTTGAAACCTAGTCGCTTTGACTTTTCAGGCAACAGCTTAAAACCATACTTAAGATTATTTTCTACATTCAAATGCGGGAATAGGCGGCTATCTTGAAATACCATACCTATCCGGCGTTGATGTATCGGCATATCGATTCCGCGTTTGCTATCAAACAAGCAATCATCATCTAAATATAAATGGCCAGCATCCGGTTTGACCAAGCCAGCTATCATGGCCAGAAATGTGCTTTTCCCCGCACCGGAAGGGCCGAATAAACCTACAACAGGCGCTTCAATCATGCACTTTATGTCCAGCGAAAAATCTCCCAGACTGTTTTTATGGGTGCGCTGCAGGTCGATATCAATCATGTTCAACCTTCAGGCCACGCCCTATGCGTTGCGTGGCTTTTCGTTCCAATATATCGCTCATCATGAGGGCGCCAAGAGCAATCAACATGCTCAATACCACCAGCCTCATGGCTGCGAGGTCGCCACCCGGGATTTGGGTATAGGTGTAAATGGCCAGCGGCAGGGTACGTGTTTCGCCTTGGATATTGCCTACAAATGTAATCGTCGCGCCAAACTCTCCAAGGCTGCGGCTGAATGCCAGAATCAAGCCAGTAATAATTCCGGGCATGGAGAGTGGTAATGTCACTGTAGCAAATACTTTGAATGGATGCGCCCCCAGAGATTGTGCAGCAGTTTCAAGCCCTCTATCTACCTGGCTGATAGCGAGTCTGGCAGAGCGTACCATGAGGGGGAATGCCATCACTGCTGAAGCAATCACGGCGCCTACCCAGGTAAAGGCGATTGAAATGCCAAAAGTGTGCTGCAGCCATTTACCAATGAAACCTTGGCTCCCAAGCAGTAAAAGCAATAGGAAACCCGGCACTACTGGCGGTAGTACTAGAGGAAGGTGTACTAGGCTATCTAAAAACGATTTACCAATAAATGATTTCTTTGCGAGTAGCCAAGCCACCGCTACTCCGGGAATGCAGATGGCCAACGTGCAATAAACCGCCACCTTGATGGAAAGCATGAGCGCTTCAACCTCGGTAGGACTTAGTGTAAAAATTGCATCAGTGGCCAATGTGGGGTGTCTTAATCTTAAGGTTGATTGATCACGCTAAAACCATATTTCTTAAAAATATCCAAGGCTGTGTTTGATTGTAGGTAAGTCAAGTAATCACCACTCAATTGTGAGTTTTTTGCATTGGCTACCATCGCCATCGGATATACGATAGGTTTATGGCTTTCTTCTGGGAACGTTGCCACGATTTCTACCTTGCTAGAGATTTTAGCATCAGTTTCATACACAATGCCCGCTGCACATTCGCCACGCTCTACAAACGTCAGCGCACCGCGTACATCTTGCGTACCAACGATTCTCGTTTTAATCGCGTCCCACCATTTTAAATGGGTAAGTGACTCCTTGGCATAGATACCAGC
>JACDEP010000050.1:1293-13371 GCA_013816325.1 Methylotenera sp. | reverse complement strand
GCTTGCTGGGCTTTTTTTGACAGTAAGCTTTGCACGTGCGGAATCTACTAATCCACTGAATGGCCAGCCAATCAATTCTTTATATAATAATGATAAATCTAGCGACTCAAAATTCAGTACGTCAAAGTTTAGTGATGAGGAAATAAGAACCTTTGACAACGAACCTCCCTTTATAAGGAACCTGCTTGAACGTGCAGTTTTGGCAGAGCGGGATGACCGCAATATAGAAGGGGATTGGCAGGCAGCTAAACTATATTGTGAGGCCTCTAGAAACGGAAGTGCAGAAGGTCAGTTTCGCTTGGGTATGTTATATGCAGCAGGACAAGGAGTTCCAAAAAACCAGGATTTAGCGGCAGCGCTCTTTACTGTTGCAGCGACGCAAGGGCACTACGAAGCGCAAAAGATGTTGGAGACGGTGCCACTTAAAAACACAGATCTACCACCTTGCGTACTTGCTCAAGTAGACCCGGAAAAACCCCGTTTTGAGACTTTGCTAACCGGGGAAGCGAATATCGACCGTTATATCGCAAGCTTGCCGAAAAACAAGCGCTGGGTAGTAGGGTTAGTAGATACTATCGCGGCTTGGTATAAAGTGGATGCCAAATTGGTGTTGTCTATAATTTCGGTAGAATCGAATTTTTTAAGTAAAGCCAAATCTAACAAACAGGCTCAGGGCTTAATGCAATTGATACCAAGTACTGCTGAACGCTTCAATGTAAAGAATGCCTTTGATGCCAGCCAGAATATCAAGGGCGGCGTTGCTTACTTACGGTGGCTGTTAGCTTATTTCCAAGGCGATGTAACGCTGGCTGTAGCGGCTTACAACGCAGGTGAAGGCGCGGTGAATAGATACCATGGCATTCCGCCTTTTGCTGAAACTCGCAGTTATGTGAAAAAGGTACAAAGCCGCTATCCGATTAAAAAGCATCCATATGATGCGACGATTGTTGACCCTGCTCCGATGCTGAAGAAACCTATGAAGCGTAAGGGCTGATTAAGCAGGAGTATTAGGAGTTTTAAAATGAACCGAATCATTATATTAATTATATCCATTGCCTTTTTTATGGCCGGTTGTGCTACTAATCAATCACAGCGCACAAATGAGACGCCGCCGATAGATCGAATTTCCGATGCGGAATTATCACGCATCTTGCTCAAGCCAAGTGGGGCATTAAGCTTGGATGAGATCGTCAAAATGTCTAAAGAGCATATTGCGGCTGAGCAAATCATAGAAAAGATTAAAGCCAGTAACTCTTATTACGATCTGACGCCTAGCCAAAGTCAGCAATTAAATAAGCAAGGCGTAGATATCAAAGTACTTGATTATATATATGAGAGCAGGGAAGCTGCCCTAAAAAACAATATCGCTGAGGAAATCAATAAGCGCGAAAGAGCGAAAAAGAATGCTGAAAAACAACTCGACCGCGAAAGAAACTTCTCGCCATACCCTTATGGCTACGGCGGCTACCCTTATTGGGGAAGTCAGTTCTATTGGGGGCCAAGCATTTATTACCGGCATCGCCGATAAGGACTATTCGGCAGATCTATCCTTGCTAAATGCTCTGGCTAACCATTAGCGCTAGCATTAGATAACACTCACTGTCAGTTATAATAAAAATTACTGGCAATTGAATAAAAACCTAATGAAACAGCACACTCATCAACTTGTTATTAAAACCAATGGCCGTAAATTTTACGACATTACCCATGAGGTAAAAAAGTGGGTAGAGGATTGTCATCTACACACTGGCCTGCTAACCCTTTATATCCAGCACACTTCAGCCAGTTTATTGATAAATGAAAATTATGACCATGATGTTTTTCTTGACATGGAAGCGTTTTTCAATCGTCTGGTTCCTGACGGAGATCCTTTATTTATTCATACTGTAGAAGGCCCAGATGATATGCCGGCGCATGTGCGGACTGCACTCACGCAAACCCATCTTTCTATCCCGGTGCTGGAAGGCGAAGCCGCCTTAGGGCAATGGCAAGGAATATTTCTTTACGAACATAGGCACATTGCTGCCAAGCGAAAAATAATTCTTCACTTAATCGGTGAGTAACGATTTTTTCATAGGAAAGTCATTAAAACCCCTCCAATTCAAGCAATTGAACTATTTTTATCTTAATAATCTAACTTTTAACGAGGTTTTTACTTGTTATATGATTTTTTAGCTTGCACGGCGGTAAACTTACGCTAGAATAATTCAATATTGAGTTTCATCTTGAAATATGCTGTATCAACACCAAAGTAGCGCCAGCTTTTAGTTATAAACAAGTTTTTTTAATCACAATAAGGATATCCAATATGTCAGTGTTATTACGTTCTTTGATGGTAGCAAGTATTGCAGGTTTTTTAATGGTAGCTTGTGGTGAAAAACCAGCAGAAGTGCCGGTGGATGCTGCTGCGCCTACGGTCACCCCAGCACCAGCTACGCCTGCCGCAGAAGCAGCTCCGGCCCCAGCACCAGCAGGTGGCGGCGGTTATGAGCCAACGGCTGAAGAGCGTGTACCTGGCATTACGATGGATGCTGCAGCGCCAGCTGAGGCTGCACCGGCAGCAGAAGCACCAACTGCACCAGCTGGTACAGAACCACCAGCAGCTAAGTAAAATATTAGCTTACCAAAAAAAGCACGCTTATGCGTGCTTTTTTTGGTACTAATATCTGGATATCAATTAAGGCTGCTCCAGCTTAGCGGGTCGAACGGCCGGCTTTGTCGACGCAGCTCATAATAAAGTCCGTTACTCTCGTTGCCGCCGCTATTGCCTACCGAGGCAAGTATATCGCCAGTTTTTACACTGTCGCCTACCTGCTTGAGCACCGCCTGGTTATTGCCATATAAGCTCATATAACCATCACCATGGTCTACGATAATCAAGTTACCAAAGCCGCGCAACCAATCTGCGAATACTACGCGTCCGCTGGCGACTGACTTTACTTCTGTACCCTCGCTGGCTTTGATGAATAAGCCTTTCCAGGAAATGCCGCTGTCTTCACGACTGGCGCCAAAGCGGTTGGTTACTTCGCCCCGTACCGGTAACCTTAGTTTGCCTTTCAGGGTAGCAAAACTGGCGCCAGAGTATTCATAGGTTGGTACAAGATCATTATTCGCAACGGCTTCATTACGTTTTGTACTTGGTTCGGTTTTATCATTATTAGCGCTATTAGTCAGTTTATTGCGCTTCGGTTTGGCGGGAATAATTCTCGCAAGGCGCTCAACCAATTGGGATAAGCGCTTTTCATCACGTGCGAGTTTTTTAATCTCGCCCCGTTGTGAGGCAATTTGCTGGGATAAAGAATTTACTACCTTAGACTTCGCTTGTTTTTGGCTTTGTAATACTTTGCGCTCTTCTATTTGTTTTTGCTTGAGTTCAGCTACTTCTTTAAGAGCTTTTGCAGTTTCATTATTCAGTTTATTGAGTCTGTCGAGGTTGCCCTGCATCTTATTGATCAGTTCAGCACGTGCTTTGGCTACATAAGAAAAATAGTGTACGTCACGCGCAATTTCACTAGGGTTTTCGCTTTGCAATATCATCTGCACATAGCTTTGCTGGCCATGAATGTATTGCTCATAAAGCTGGTTGCTCAATAGTTTTTGTTGTTCAGACAGGTTGCCGTTAACTGACAAAGATTGCGCATCAAGCTGCGAGATGGTTTTTTTGTTTTGCTGCTGTTGCTGGGTAATTTGGTAAAGTTTTTTATTAGCTTCACTGATAGCGCGTTCACTCACTTTTAATGCATCTGCCGCATCTTTATGCGCTTCCTGCGAATTATCCAATTCCTTCTTTAGCGCCTCTAGGCGTTGCTGTACATCGCTCAATGCCTCTTTGGATTGCTCGACTTTTTTGGCTGCCAATGTTGATGCGGGCGTTGCAAAAGACAGCGCTAACGCTAGGCAGGCAAATGTTCGCAGGAAAGATTGGCTAAGCAAATGAACAGTCATTCAAAATGAATCAGGGACTCACCTGTCATTTCAGCCGGTTGCGCTACACCGATCATATGCAGCAAAGTAGGAGCCAAGTCTGACAAAGCGCCACCTTCCTTCAGCGTGGCTTTGCGTCCAATATAAGTGAGCGGTACTAAATTGGTAGTGTGCTGTGTATGGGGCTGATCGTTTGTCAGGTCGTGCATATGCTCGGCATTGCCATGGTCGGCGGTAATAATGACTTCGCCGCCTATGCTTTGCATGGCTTTTACCACGCGGCCGACGCATGTGTCTAAGGTTTCAATAGCCTTGATGGCGGCTTGCAGGTTGCCGGAATGCCCGACCATATCACCATTGGCATAATTGCAGATAATGGCGTTATATTTTTTGCTGAATATCGCTTCTTCCAGCTTGTCGGTAAGTTCAAAAGCGCTCATTTCCGGCTGCATGTCATAAGTAGCCACTTGGGGTGAGGGCACCAAAATACGGTCTTCACCGGGAAAGACCGTTTCTTCACCACCATTAAAAAAGAAGGTCACGTGCGGATATTTTTCAGTTTCTGCGATTCGCAATTGCGTAAGTCCTTGCGCTGAAAGGTACTCGCCCAAGGTGTTTTTAACTGCGTGTGGCGGAAATATTGCAGTGGCTTTCAACTCTTTTTTATCGTGCATAGTCAGCGTAAAGTAGCCAGAAAGTTTAGGCACATGACGCCGATGGAAACCATCAAATTCATCACTTAGCAAAGCATGCGTAAGCTGGCGTGCGCGGTCTGACCTGAAATTCATATGAACCACTAAGTCACCATCTTGGAGATGAATTGGTGCTTCGTCCGGTTTACGGATGGCCGTAGTTTTGACGAACTCATCACTCTCCCCACGGGCGTACGCCGCTTCAAGCCCTTCAATGGCCGTTGGGTAAGTAAACTCACCTAAGCCTTCAGTTATTAGCGCATAAGCAGATTCAACCCGTGGCCAGCGTTTATCTCTATCCATGCTGTAGAAACGGCCGCTCATAGAAATGATTTTACCTACACCTAAGGACTGGATCTTTTCTTCAAGCTTGGCAATGTAAGGTTTGGCGCTGATAGGAGGTGTGTCGCGACCATCGAGGAAGGCATGGATATATACGTTTGTAAGGCCAACCTTTGCGGCCATTTCGATCATGGCATGAATATGGTCTTGGTGGCTATGCACACCACCATCTGAAAGCAAGCCAAAGATATGCAATGCTTTATTATTATTTTTTAAGTGCAGCAAAGCAGGTTTTAATTCCGGATGCTCATAAAACTCGCCATTGGCAATGCTGTTATTGATCCGTTCAAAGTCTTGGAACACCACACGCCCTGCGCCAATGTTAAGATGCCCGACCTCGGAGTTACCCATTTGCCCATCTGGCAGGCCAACGTAATGTTCTGAAGCATTAATCAGTGTATGGGGCATGCTATTCCAAAGCGCATCTAGGTTTGGTTTGCGCGCTTGGGCAATAGCGTTATCAGCAATTTCCTCGCGATAACCAAAGCCATCAAGAATCAATAAACATACGGGTGTGAGAGCGGTAGTTTGCATCATATTGTATTGCCTTTAAGAACTGCTTTTATTTTATAAGCGCTAAGCCACTATTTTAGCGCATTTACACGTAAAATCTGACTATAAAATTAAGGCTAATTCCTCTGAATCCTCACTATTGAAGATTTTTAGATTGCCGCCATATTAAATAATTAATCCTGAAAGGATGTTTGTGGAATTCATTAAAAATAACGCTTTATTGATAGGCTTGGCGATAGGATCTGGCTTGATGTTGCTTATTCCCATGTTTAAGAAGAGCATGGGTGGCGTGCCCAATTTAACTCCGAATGAAGCAGTGACATTAATTAATCGTTCTAATGCCTTGGTACTTGATGTGCGTGATGAGGCGGAATTCGCAACAGGTCATATCGCAGATGCGATGCATATTCCGATTGCGGATTTAGAAGCGCGTTTAGGTGAACTTAAGAAGTATAAAACCAAGCCAGTTTTAGTCAATTGCCAGCGAGGCGTGCGCGGCGGAAAAGCTTGTGAAGTATTACGTAAGGCAGAATTCACACAGGTAAATAATTTGCAAGGTGGCTTAAATGCTTGGGTTGCAGCTAAATTACCGATTGTTGCCAGTTCGGATATCAAAGCTAGCCTTATAACACCTGCGGCAAAAGCTTCAAAAAAAGCGGGAAATAAATCCACCGCCCCAGCAGTTGCGGCTAATGACGACACTGCTCAAGATACAGAAAAGAGCTAATTAAATGGCACGCATTACCATGTACACCACAGCGGTGTGTCCTTATTGCATCAACGCAGAACGTTTACTAGTGAGCAAGGGCGTGACTGTCATCGATAAAATTCGCGTAGATTTACAGCCTGAACAGCGTATGCAAATGATGCAAAAAACCGGCCGGCGCACGGTGCCGCAGATTTACATCAATGACCAACACATTGGCGGCTTTGATGAGTTGCGAGCGCTTGATATGGCCGGGGAGCTTGAGCCTCTGCTGGCAGCGTAAAATCTGCTAAAATAATCAATTGTTCAAACCGATAATTCCATAATCCTATTCAAGTAAAAGTAGAAAGTTAATTTAACATCATGGCAAAAGAAGATAACAATGCAGCACCGGCTAATGCAGACCAACAAGTACAACCAGGTTTTAGCATTGAGAAAATCTACCTTAAAGATGCTTCGTTGGAAATTCCTAACGCTCCCCAAATTTTTACTGACAGGACACAACCACAAGTTGGCGTTGAGTTAGGCAATTTCGCGCAATTGCTTGAAGAGGGTGTGTTTGAAGTGACTATCAAAGTAACAGTCACTTCAAAAATTGAAGAAAAAACTGTCTTTTTGGTTGAGGTAACGCAAGCCGGTATTTTCCAGATCCGTAACGTGCCGGAAGAGAACATGGAAATGATCGCTGGCATTACTTGCCCTAACATTTTGTTCCCATATGCCCGTGAAGCGGTTTCAGATTTAGTGATCCGTGCGGGTTTCCAACCGGTATTGCTAAACCCGATCAACTTTGAAGCGCTTTTCGCTCAACAAAAACAACAGCAAGCTGAAGCTCCGGCAACCCACTAGAGTGATTGTTTTGTTTGATGTTTACTGATGGAAGAAAACTTGTAGGTATGCTGTTGGCGCTAATGCCAATGATGGCACAGGCCTTGGAGTATCGTTCGGTTGCAGTACCCAAGGCCGTGTTATACGATGCTCCTTCAACTGCCGCCAAGAAGATATTGTTACTGAGCCAGTATTATCCAGTAGAGGTTATTGTAAATCTTGGCGATTGGCTAAAAGTGCGCGATGCAAAAGGCAGTATTAGCTGGGTAGAATCTAAACAGCTGATTGACAAGCGTATGGTGATTGTCATAGCCAATGCTGAGATTCGCAAGGATGCCGATGCTTTATCTAGCGTAATCGCTAATGCTGAAAAAAACGTCGTACTGGAAGTGCTGGATACAAATCCTAGCAATGGCTGGCTTAAAGTTAAACATAGGGATGGCGCAATAGGCTACATTCTGATTTCCAAAACCTGGGGTTTCAATTAATGGCAAAGATAGCGGTTTTAGGCGCTGGCGCATGGGGCACGGCGCTGGCTATACACCTCAGCCACCGCCACCAAGTGTCCTTATGGGCACGTAATGCCGGCCATGTTTCTGGCATGCGTAAGGCACGTGCTAATCCGCTGTATTTAGGTGACTTCAAATTTAATGATCAGCTACAGATAGAGGATGACTTGCAAACTGCGATCGATGGCGCAGACCTGATTCTTTCCGTGGTGCCTACGGCAGGATTTAGGCCAATATTGCAGGCGCTTAAGAAACTGCACTGTAAATTGCCTATCATTTGGGCGCACAAAGGCCTAGAGCCGCAAACAGCTAAGCTTCCTTATGAAGTGGCCTTGGAAGAGTTAGGTAACGATCAGAAATGGGGGGCTTTATCCGGCCCCAGTTTTGCGGCAGAACTGGTGCGTAATTTGCCCACAGCAGTCACTCTAGCCGCGAATGATGAAGCATTTTCCAATGAGGCGGCATTGCTTATTCATGGCGCAAACCTACGTGTTTACCACTGTACCGATGTGGTCGGCGTCTCTGTGGGCGGTGCGGTAAAAAATGTTATGGCAATCGCGGCAGGTATTTCCGATGGTATGGGTTTTGGTAACAATGCCCGTGCAGCTATGATTACGCGGGGGTTGGCTGAAATGACGCGCTTTGGCATGGCTTTGGGTGCCAGCCCGGAAACTTTTATGGGCCTTGCCGGGAGCGGCGATTTGATTTTGACCTGCACCGGTCAGTATTCAAGGAACAGGGAAGTTGGTTTGCAATTAGCTAGCGGCAAATCACTTGAAGACATTTTGCATGGTTTAGGCCATGTGGCAGAGGGCGTTAATACCACTGCAGAGGTCATCCGTCGGGCCGCTAAGTTGAAAGTCGATATGCCTATCACCTACCAAGTTAACCAAGTAATATCAGCTGGTAAAAGTGCCAAAGAAGCGGTAATGGATCTTTTAGGCCGCGATCAAAAAGCCGAGGGTAATAAAGCAGGCTATTGAAACTAAGTGCATTGCCAGCGGTAGTACCTCCTCAAAAAAAATTTCTGACCTACAAACGGTATGCCGCGGCATTATTCTGTGATCATAGCTCTCTACTTGAAACTAGTTTATAACTAGCGTCTAATATTGTTCTAATTAATTGATAGAAGCTGATTAAACGCCACTTTCAAAACCAATCTGACGCCAAGCTTCATACAACACAACGTCCGCAGAGTTTGATAGATTCAGGCTACGGCTGTTCGCTAGCATAGGCAATCGTACTCTATGTTCAGGCGTAAATTCACTGCGTATTTCCTCTGGCAAGCCTCGTGTTTCTGGGCCAAATACAAATACATCACCAACTTTAAATTGAATGTCGCTATGCCGCGTACTGCCTTTCGTGGTAATGGCGAATAGCCGCTTGCCAGCCAATGCGGTTTTGCAGTCGGTCCAGTTTTCATGCACTTTCAAACTGGCAAACTCGTGATAATCCAGTCCCGCACGTTTTAATTGCTTATCTTCCAGTGTAAATCCTAATGGTTTGACTAGGTGTAAAGCCGCGCCAGTATTGGCACATAGCCGAATAATGTTGCCAGTATTTGGTGGTATTTCAGGTTCAAATAATACGATGGTATACATGGAATTTATAGAGTTTTATTTATTTCGGTAGCGTTCGCGCAATCACCCAGCATTCTACATGCGCAGCCCCTGCTTGTTTCAAGGTTTTTGCTAGTTCATCAAGGCTGGCGCCAGTAGTCATGACGTCATCAACAATGGCGACATTCAAACTCCATACATCTTTATTGCATTGGAATACACCGCGTATATTTTTGCTACGTTCTTTTAGCGGCAGGCTGGCCTGTGGCGGCGTAATTTTAACGCGTTGGCATGCGTTGTAATCTAATGGCAGGTTTATAAATTTGGCAATTAGTTTAGCAATTTCAATGGCTTGATTAAAGCCGCGCTCTTGTAAGCGTTTGGCATGCATAGGCATCGGTATAATGAGGTCTATGATGCTAGAATTTTTTTGTGGAGAAAGCTTTTGATGCAACATCATGGCAAAGGTGTTCGCAAGTTGTAAACTTTCACGATATTTGTATTGTTGTAAAAGTCGGTCAAGTGGAAAGTCGTAAGTAAATAGTGCGGTTGTAGCATCGAAGCTTGGAGGCGCAGTTAAACAACTACCACAAGTGTTTCCGTCTGAATTTAAGCTGCATTGTGGGCATTGCGACACAGTATGCCAGGGTAAGTCCAGTAAACAGCTTTCACATAAGCCTAAATGACCGGCGTCGTGACTGCCGCATAAGGTGCATAATTGTTTGAGAATTAATTTTGTTAACATTTGATTAATATTTAATCTGTTGTTTAATACTTGTGATGTTTTTCATTGACAAGGTATAATCTTCATATAAATCAAGTTAGTACAAATGCATCTGTAATATGATGCGTCACAAAAAGGGACCGAAAATGCTTGAATCGACAGTAGAAAACGTTATCAGTACTCATAATCTCAAGGCCAACCTTTCCAAAGCTGGCGACACTCTTAGCTCACTAGACCGTTGGAGCGTTGCTGATATTGTCGCATTATTTGAGTTACCCTTTTCGGATTTAATCAATCATGCTCAAACCATACACCGTGCTAATTTCAACCCAAATGCTGTTCAAGTCAGTACACTGCTCTCAATTAAAACTGGCGGGTGTTCAGAAGACTGTGGCTATTGTCCTCAGGCGGCACGCTATCATACTGAAGTGGAAGCTGAGCCGTTGATGCAGCTAGAAGATGTGCTAGCGGCAGCGCAAGAGGCTAAAAATAATGGCGCCAGCCGATTCTGTATGGGTGCTGCCTGGCGCGGCCCAAAACAGCGCGACCTTGACCCGGTATTGCAAATGATTGCAGAAGTAAAAGCGATGGGCCTGGAAACTTGCGCAACACTCGGTATGTTGAAAGAAGGCCAAGCAGAGCAGCTTAAGGATGCAGGTTTGGATTACTACAACCACAATTTAGATACAGCGCCAGAGTTCTATGGCGATGTCATTACTACACGCACTTACCAAGACAGATTAGACACCTTAGGCCGCGTAAGAAGTGCAGATATTAATGTTTGTAGCGGCGGTATTATCGGCATGGGTGAATCACGCAATCAACGTGCCGGATTGTTAGCGCAATTAGCGAACATGGAACGCCCGCCTGAAAGTGTGCCAATCAATCTGCTTACGCAAGTAGAAGGTACACCATTACATGGCACCGATGAGTTGGACCCAATTGAGTTCGTGCGTACGATTGCCGCAGCCCGTATCACGATGCCAAATAGCTTTGTGCGTTTGTCTGCAGGCCGGCAAAGCATGCATGAAGGCATTCAGGCCTTGTGTTTCTTAGCTGGCGCAAACAGTATTTTCTACGGCGAAAAATTACTTACAACGGGCAACCCAGAAGCAGAAACTGATAAGAAGTTATTCACTAAACTCGGCATTAACAAAATATAAAACTACATTTCATTGATGATACTTTGTTGGCTTTCGCGCTCACTTCTTGCCGTACACCCACGTACTGTCTTCGTCGTTCGCTTGTCGCCGTCTAGTCTCATCTGCGAACTGTAGGTTTACAGCCAAGAGAAATATGCTTTCTACCCTACAACAAGAACTTGAAAAAAGAAAAGCTGACGGTTTACTCCGCCAGCGTCGTTTGCTGGATTCACCGCAGGCGGAGCATATTGTGGCAAATGACAAACACTTTTTGTCTTTTTGCAGTAACGATTACTTAGGCCTGGCAAATCGTCCGGAATTGATTGCTGCCATGCAGAGGGCAGCGGGTGATTCTGGTGTGGGTAGTGGCGCTTCAAACCTGATTACCGGCCACCATCGTTACCATGATGAACTGGAAAAACGCTTGGCCAAGTTCGTGGAGATGCCAGCGGCATTGCTGTTTTCTACTGGTTATATGGCTAATATCGGTGTGATTGGCGCACTCATGGGGCGTCATGATGCAATTTTTGCAGATAAATTGAACCATGCTTGCCTGAATGAAGGCGCTTATCTATCGCGAGCGGCATTCCACCGCTTTCCACATAATGATGTGGCGGCACTGGAAAAATTATTAAAAGAAAGCACGGCCAAACATAAACTCATTGCCGCCGATGCTGTGTTCAGTATGGATGGCGATATCGCGCCACTGGCAGAATATCTAGCGCTATGTGAAAAATATGACGCTTATTTGTATATTGATGATGCACATGGTTTTGGCGTATTGGGCGAGCACGGTAAGGGCAGCTTGAGCCACCTCAAATTAAAGTCTCCACGTATCGTCATGATGGCGACTTTAGGTAAAGCCGCCGGTGTAGCGGGCGCCTTTGTAGCAGGCGAACAAGTGGTCATTGAGTATTTGATTCAGAAAGCCAACAGCTATGTGTATTCAACACCGGCACCGCCAGCACTTTCTGCCACGCTGTTAGAATCTGTGCGATTAATAGAGCAGGGCGACCATTTACGCGCGCATTTACAAAGCTTGATTGCTTATCTTAAAAGCAATCTGAAAACAACTAAATGGCAGTTGATGACATCTAATACCGCTGTTCAGCCTTTGGTAGTAGGTGGCAACCATGAAG
>JACDEP010000050.1:0-1283 GCA_013816325.1 Methylotenera sp. | reverse complement strand
GGCATTAAGTGAGTATTTACAAACACAAGGAATTTTAGTGCCAGCCATACGCCCACCTACAGTACCTGTTGGAACGGGTAGACTGCGCATTTCCATTTCTGCCGCACATTCTTTAGAAGATATTAAACAATTAATAGATGCGATTCACCAAGCCGAGGTTGTGTTATGAACGTGATTCCAGCCAATGTTTATATAGAAACTACCGGCGCTGGGCCTAACCTGGTATTACTCCATGGCTGGGGCATGCATGGTGCGGTCTGGCAACCACTGGTGAAAAAGCTCAGTAAGCATTTTACGTTGCACGTGGTTGATTTGCCTGGCATGGGCTTGAGCCGTCCAACGGAGCCTTACCACCTACATATTCTGGCAGATAAGATTTCTGAAATGCTACCGGCGAATGCAGATATCGTCGGTTGGTCATTAGGCAGCCTTGTAGCCATGCGTATTGCGCTTGATAAGCCGGACTTGGTACGCAGGCTAGTATTAGTGAGTGCTACGCCTAGTTTTGTGAATAAGCCGGATTGGGGCGCAGGTATATCGCCGACTGTGTTCAGTAATTTTGCCCAGAACGTAGATGCCGATTACCACAACACCATGACGCAATTTTTAACTTTGCAATGTATGGGCGCCAAAGATGCACGCCCAACAGTGAAGTTACTGCGTAAAAAATTTGCAGAACGTCCAGTACCCACCTCGCAAACTTTAAACCGTGCGCTCAATATCTTGCTAGAAACAGATTTGCGCAGCGAGGTTGAAAAGCTAAGGAAGCCGACGTTACTGATTCATGGCGATCGCGATACTTTAGCACCAGTGCAAGCCGCACATTGGATGATGCAGAATTTACCGATGGGCTATTTGCGCGTTTTCGCCGGCGCCTCACATGCGCCGTTCTTGTCACATCAAGACCAATTCATTGATGCATTAGTACAGTTTCTTGAACCCACAGCAGCCTAATATGGACGATGGCACGATGATGGATAGCTATCACATCGATAAAGCCCGCGTACGAGCGTCCTTCGGCCGTGCAGCGGACTCATATGATGCGGCGGCAATCGTCCAAAAGCTTGTGCGGGATGAGATGCTGAGTCGCTTGGACTTAGTTAAGATAAAACCAAAAACCATACTGGACGCAGGCTGCGGCACAGGTGCAGCCAGCCATGCGTTGCAAAGCCGCTTCAAAAGATCGCAAGTCATCTCGCTGGATTTTGCGTTACCAATGCTGCAAAAAACCCGGCACGATAGTATAGCAAATGCTCTTAAAAGCTTATTCACAGGTAATACGC
>JACDEP010000049.1:12738-13381 GCA_013816325.1 Methylotenera sp. | reverse complement strand
AATTGACGGTGCCGGCGATGTCATTATTGAAAATGCAAATGAAGGAACTGATACCGTTGAAATTGACGCTAACTACAATATTGGTACTTATGTAATCCCTACTAACTTTGAAAATGTATTGTTAAAAGGTAGTTTCAACACTAATGTGACAGGTAATGCTGCGGATAATCGTATCACTGGTAATGATGGCAACAACGTAATTATTGGTGGCGCAGGCGATGACCGAATTATTGGCGGGAAAGGTAACGATACACTTTCCGGAGATGCTGGCCCATTTGCAGGTGGTAATGTCGGTAAAGATATCTTTGAATGGCGTTTAGCTGACCATGGAACACCGGGATCACCTGATATTGATACGATTAAGGATTTTAACTATGCTAATAACGCCACAGGGACTATTACTATAGGGGCTAATACTTTTAATGATGCTAGTAACATTCATGGTGATGCGATTGATCTACGTGATTTGCTACAAGGAGAACACTCTACTGAAGTCGTGACAGGTGGCACGCCCCAAATTGGTAATTTGCTGCAATTCATTGACATCAATATCAATGGTGCAAATACAGAGTTACGTATTAGCTCTACTGGCGGCTTTAACGTAGCAGGTACTTATAACTCTGCAGTTGAAGATCAAAGAATT
>JACDEP010000049.1:0-12728 GCA_013816325.1 Methylotenera sp. | reverse complement strand
GAATTTATATACGGTTACTGGTACCGCGGCGGGTAATGAAACGTTGTTATTACAAAAATTACTTGCTAATGGAACTTTAGTTGTAGATTAATCATAGCAATTGTTTTAAAAGCCCTTGCAATGCGAGGGCTTTTTTTTGCCAATTGGCTAATACGGTAGTAGGTCACAATTCATCATATTACCTTCAGATGCGGCTAAATTGTTGAGGCAATGAATTGTATGATGATAAATTGACACATTCAAACCCCAAAATTCAAATTTTGATGCTCCTAAAAAAATAAATTGTTTAAAATATTTCTTAACAAAATTAAAATAACAGACAGTACTAACATCCAATGTTGTTAAATTTTGTTAAATTCATAATAAAACCTCAAATAAAACAGTGGGTTGTTGCTTATATTTAATGATAGAAGTATTATCGCTAAGATTTTCAAATAATATATAAATTAGGCATTTTCTAGTGTTTATCCCAAATTTAATCTTTATTAAGCGTTTGGCACCAGATTTGCTAGGCAATATCACTAGTTCACAATTGGTTAGCAAAAGTTATAAATATGGAAAAGATACTTTGATAAATAAATACAAGTACAAATTAATTGTATTAACCATCACCACTTTATTTAGTGGTCTGTATTCCGCTATTTCCTCAGCAGAATCTTTAGTGACATTACAAGATATGGTTGAGAAAACAGTTTCTTCAAATCCAGAAGTCCAATCAAGATATCATCGTTACCTCGATTCTGGTTTCGAACAGGAAGCGGTACGTGGCGGTCTGTTACCCAAACTGGATGTGCAATCGACTTACAGAGCAATAGACACCAACCAGACCTTACCCAACGGCATTAATACTCCGCGCTCCGCAACGGATCTTGTATTAAAACAATTGATTTTCGATGGCTTCGCTACCAGCAGTGAAATCAAACGCTTAGGTCATGCCAACCGCGTGCGCTATTATGAACTTCAAAGCGCCATGCAAAATACCACGCTGGAATTCATACGTGCTTACATCGATACTTTACGTTATCGTGAATTGGCTCAATTTGCCAAAGATAATTACGTAGTCCATAAACAGCTGTTTGATAGAATCCAAGAGCGTGTAAATGCTGGCGTAGCGAGAAAGGTAGATTTAGAGCAAGCTACCGGTCGTTTAGCATTAGCAGAAGCGAACCTCTCTACCGAGCTTACGAATTTACATGATGTGACTGCTCGTATTCAGCGTTTATATGGTGAATTACCGCCCGATACACTGGAAATGCCCACCTTTTATAATGCTGGTGTGGAACCTTCATCCGCAGATGCTTTGAAGGTAGCGTATCAAAATAATCCTGACTTGCTTTCTACGATTGAAGACATTGAAGCCAGTAAGAATGACATTAAAACCCGTGAAGGTTAATATTACCCAAGGCTAGATTTACAGGCTCGGAAAAATTTAGATGTAAGTAATGACGGTCGTAATAGCTCAAGTGCATCTGATGTATTAGAACTTACAATGAATTTCAATTTGTTTAACGGTTTTACGGATCGTAACCTTATTAAGCAATCGGCCCAAAAATTAAATAACTCGCAAGATTTGCGTGATAAAGCTTGTGTAGATACACGCCAATTGTTGGTAATAGCTTACAACGATATTGCGCAATTGAAAGAGCAACAGGAATACCGCATCAGACATAAAAACTCAATCGAAAATGCTAGGGAAGCTTATCGCAAGCAATTCGATATTGGTCAACGTACATTATTGGATTTGTTGGATACGGAAAATGAATATTTTCAAGCCAAACGTACTTTAACTAATACCGATTACGATATTCAAACCGCTTATGCAAGAACCTACGCAGCGCAGGGTGAGTTATTGAATAAAATTGGTGCGAAACGTGCAAACCTACCGGAGTTTGATCGCGAAAGTTACATGGACAGTGAGAATGTCTGTCAAGCGATTGCACCTAGCCAGGTAACAGTTGATAAAGCAACTTTATTAGCGGATGCTAAACCTTTATCAAGCACCTTTGCTTCATTAGGCAAGCCAATAGGAATAACTCCAATAGTGCCAGTTGTTTCGGCACAGGCGCAAACTTGTAGCGTCACTGAAGTGACTAATCGAGTGAATGACTGGGCAACTGCATGGCGGCAAAAGGATATCGATAATTATCTGAAGTTTTATTCTGATAAATTCATTCCAGATCCGCCAATCGCTAAAGCTATTTGGGAAAAACAACGTAGGGAACGTTTAAGTACTAATGGCAAAATTGGGTTGAAGGTTAATGACCTGGTAGTGACATGTGAGGGTAATAAAGCCACCGCTAAGTTTAAGCAAGATTACAATGTGACTACTTACAAAATCAAGAAAACCGCTGATACCGGATGCGAAGTGTGTAACATGAAGCGTATTCCTGTCGTAGGTTATAGTGACAGTGTGAACAAAGAGTTGCAGTTTGAGCGCGGTACAAATGGTCAATGGCAAATATTAAAAGAATTGACTAATAAGCCATAGATTGAAATTAGGCATAGGAAAGCACATGGTTTTTTCATGTGCTTTTTTTACGCAGCAAATATGAAGTTTCTTAAGAAACCATCAAATGATTGATTGGAAAGGGAAATCAGTCGTCAAAATTTAGAATTTTTTTATGATGGTAAAAATAAATGAAAAAGCTGTGAAATAGTGCTGAAAAAATTCAAGTAAGTGTTAAAATACGCACCGCAATTTGTTGTACCGCTTCCATCCGCCCGGGTGGTGAAATTGGTAGACACAAGAGACTTAAAATCTCTCGATCGCAAGGTCGTGCCGGTTCGATTCCGGCCCCGGGCACCATGTTGAACCCCCAGTATATTAAATACTATTGAAACCTCATTCGTGATCTCAAATCTCGAAGCGCGGGATATTAGCTAACTGATGATTTGATGATGGCTTAAATCCTGCATAAAATCTAATCCAATTTAATTTAGCATGCTGCTATTGAATATTTTGGATTGATTCTTACCATTATGCTTTGCTTGGTACATGGCCATATCTGCATTAATCATCAGTAATTTTTCATCCTTGCCATGTTGTGGATAAATAGATATGCCGATACTGGAAGAAACATGCAAATTCGTCAGGGGAATATCTTTAAAGTTTTCTAACTGGATAGGTTTTACTACCGCCTCCACGATTTTATTCGCTACCAATATGGCATCTTGCTCGTGGTCGATAATGGGTAGCAATATAGTAAATTCATCGCCGCCCATACGGGCAACTGTGTCAGATCCCCGTACGCAGGAGATCAAGCGTAAAGAAGTGGCCTGTAGCACCATGTCCCCAGTTTCATGACCATATAAATCATTAATCTCTTTGAATTGATCCAAGTCTATGAAAAGCACGGCTAGCATCTTTTTCTCGCGCTTTGCGTAAGCTAATGCAAGCTTTAAGCGGTCACTAAATAAGGTGCGGTTAGGTAAGTTACATAAGCTATCAAAGTGTGCGAGGTTTTCCAGCTTGTTCTGTAATAGTTTACGATCAGTAATATCAGTATGCGTACCTACCATGCGGGTAGGTTTTTCGTACCTATCGCGATGGACAATCATGCCCCTGGATAACACCCATTTAATACTTTGGTCTTTGCAGATGATTCTGTGCTCGTGGATATACTTTTCGGTTTTCCCTGTTAAGTAATTATTAACGGCTGTCGTCATGGAGGGCAAGTCTTCAGGATGGATACGGTTCCTCCATAAGTCCTGATTCGCTTCACTATCTTCATTATTAAAACCAAACATTTCTTTATAGCGGTCAGATGTGCGCGCAGTATCGTTCACTAAATCCCAATCCCAAACGCCATCTCCCGCGCCTTCTAGTGCGAATCGCCATAATTCTTCACTTGCCATCTGTTTTTTAACGTTAGCAACGTATCGTGCATAGAACACTACAAATAACAGGACCAGGGCTACAGAAAGCCCTAGTGAAATTCCTACAATATGGGTATCAGTGAAAGTTTGCATGTGAGTGGTAAATGGATTTTTGTAGCCCCTTTAAATCATCGATAATCTGTTGTGAATGATTTGAAGTATCTACACTTTTATAAATCTTTGAAATCTTTCCCGCTGGGTCAATGAGGAAAGTATAACGTTTGGCAATTTTGAAAACATAAAAGTTAGTTAATGCGCCATAGCTATCGGCAACTTGGCCCCCGGTATCAGCCAGCAAAGGGAAGGGTAAATGGTATTTCTTAGCGAAATCAGCATGTGATGCACTGTTATCTATACTGATGCCTACAACATGGGCGCCTAGTTTTTCCAGTTGGGACATATCATCTCGGAAGTGGCAAGCTTCCTGGGTACAGCCAGGGGTATCATCTTTGGGATAAAAATAAAGAATGAGGTATTTGCCGGCAGAGTCTGATAAATAATGAGTTTTCCCATCAGCATCATTTAATGAAAATCCCGGAGCAATATCGCCTGCTTTTAGCGCTTCTGAAGTGGCTGCATAACTGCGGTAACCAAAAAAAGAAAGTACTAATACGGCAAGGTATAGAAATAGCTTTAGCGTCATGATTTGGGATTTTTCTTATGTATTAAATCTTTGTGTGCAAAATAAACAATTAGTTTATGTTAGCACTAATACGCTAGCTTTGAATTGTGAGAAAATAATGAATTAGCTCAAATGCCCTCGTAGCTCAGTGGATAGAGCATCCCCCTCCTAAGGGGAGGGTCACACGTTCGATTCGTGTCGGGGGCACCAATTATTGGATTTTAGAGTTTAAATCAAAGCGCACTTGTGTTAGGACTTGTTCAAGTTCATTTGGCATGGTTTTACTTAAATGGAAAAGCGATGCCTGCGCCGGGGGCATCAAGGTTGTGGGGTGACCCAACTTACTCGTGCTATAAATCATTTCTACAACGTCCACAGGCAATTCTATACTTGCATCCAGAATGGCTTTTTCAAAGTGGTGGGGATTTTGTGGAGGTATAAGATGCGTATGTGTATTGCATACACAGTTGAATGCCTCTGTATAATTCGCATGATTCAAGTTGTCAATTTCATAAGCACATAACAACGAAAATTTATAATCCCTTAGTAGAGCATTCCATAATATTTCTAATGCTATGGCAGCTTTTTCTTCACCGTCCTGCCATAGAATATTCACCATCTCGCCGTACACTCGAGCGCTCGTATAATCTCTAAAAACTTTCCTAAAAATAGGACCTATCGTATTTAAAAATAACTCCGCATCTGGCATTCCTTTTTTCAAAAAAGAATGCAATAAGTCTTCAGCATCTAGCAGGGTAAGTTGGCCTTTTTCAATCAGCTCCGATAGGTCATACCCTTTGTAGGTTAATAAATCAGTGAATGTTTTAGTGTGTGATGGCGTTGCAACGATGATGATTGCTTCAGAGGTGGAAAGATTATCGGTAATGAAGTGGTAAACAGCTTCGCTGAGCTCGGTTGTTTCTTGGTAGAGTTGAACGTAATGATCTCCAACAAAAGGGTCTTCTAACATTTCTTTTGATGAAGTTAACTTATTCATAATAAATTGGAATACGCACGTATGAATAGGTTCAAGTGATATTACTCAGCGCAGTTATGAAAAAAGTACCAAATTTTATAAAACAAACAGGATAATGCATACATGATTTAACAATAAATTCAATGGGATGTAAACCTATTTATGTTTTTCGTGCTTCCAAAACTTCCCATCTTTGCAATAGCTTTGCAAGCTGGATTTCGATCTCAGCCAGTGTTGCTTGTAATTTAATTACCTTATCACTATGTGTTTGATAGAGGTTCGAATCAGCCAATCGGCTAATAATTTCACTTTGCTCTATTTCTAACGTTTCAATTTGGCTTGGAATAGCCTCTAATTCTTTTTGTTCTTTGTAGGTTAATTTGGCAGGCTGGTTAGCGGCTGTGATTGTATTTGTAGATGCTTGCTTAAATTTCATCTCATTTGCTTTGTTCGCAGCATTCTCCTCAATTTGCCGTTGTTGCGTAAAGCGTAGCCAGTCATCATATCCGCCGCTAAATTCAGTCAGCACGCCATTGCCTTCAAATGCAATGACCTGAGTAACGGTGTTTTCCAAAAATGCGCGATCATGACTGACCAAAAATAGGGTGCCTTGAAATTCCTGTAGCAGGCTTTCCAATAACTCCAGCGTATCAATATCCAAGTCGTTCGTCGGCTCATCCAGCACCAATACATTGGCTGGACGCGCAAATAAGCGTGCCAGTAATAAACGATTCCTCTCACCGCCAGAAAGTGACTTCACCGGTGAGCGTGAACGTTGCGGTGGAAACAAAAAATCTTCCAAATAGCTAATCACATGTTTACGTTCGTTACCTATTTCAACGAAATCGGAACCCGGGCTAATAGTATCTGCCAAGGTAGCTTCTTCATTTAGCTGTTCACGCATTTGGTCAAAATAAGCCACATTAATTTTGGTACCACGCTGGATATTGCCGCTATCTGCTTCAATATCACCTAGGGTAAGTTTTAAGAGGGTGGTTTTGCCAATACCGTTAGGGCCGAGTAAGCCGATTTTATCGCCACGCAATATCCGGGTACTAAAGTCGTTGATCAATGTTTTATCGCCATAAGCTTTCGATACATTTTCTAATTCTGCTACCAGTTTTCCGCTACGCTCGCCAGCATCTAGATTGAGCTTCACATTGCCTTGGCGTTCACGTCTGGCAGCTCGGTCCAACCGTAGTGCTTCAAGCCTGCGCACCCGGCCTTCATTGCGAGTGCGACGAGCCTTGATGCCTTGTCGTATCCATACCTCTTCCTGCGCTAAGAATTTATCAAACTTGGCAGCATGGGTTTCTTCAACCGCAACGAGCTCTTCTTTTTTTACCTGGTATTGCGTAAAGTTGCCCACAAAGTCTGTAAGCTTGCCGCGATCTAACTCAGTGATACGCGTGGCTAACCTATCCAAAAAACGGCGGTCATGGGTGATGAATAGCACGCTGCCATTAAAGCCTAGCAATAAATCCTCCAGCCACTCTATGGCTTCCAAATCCAAGTGATTGGTAGGTTCATCCAACAATAGCACTTCTGGCTCTGCAACAAGTGCCCGGCCTAATGCCACGCGCTTACGCCAGCCACCGGATAGGGTCGAGACAAGCGCATCTGCATCAAGCTTTAAACGGCTTAAAACGGTTTCTACGCGTGATTGCGCCGCCCAGCCATTTTGCATATCCAAATCATGCTGCAATGCTTGCATCTTGGTCATCAATGCATCGATATCCGCATCAGGCATGCCCATATCGTGCGTCACAGCGTGATAATCAATTATGGTTTGCTGCAAAGTGCCTAGGCCTTCCGCCACTGCTTCAAAAACAGTGTGTGTAGTATCCAGCTCAGGCTCTTGCGGTACATAAACCACGCGGGCATTGGCTGCCCGCCATACAATGCCTTCATCTAACTTAATAGTGCCGGCAATTGCTTTGAGTAAACTAGATTTTCCTGCACCGTTACGGCCAATCAAGCCTACACGTTCACCTGCATCTAGCTGGAAGGCTGCATGGTCGAGCAGGGCGTGTTGACCGAAGGCTAAGCTGGCGTTATCTAAAGTGATATATGGCATTTAATACTTTCTTAATATTTCGACTGATTTTACAGTCTTTATTCTGCTAAGTTCTTATTCAACATGGCGCGTATATTGGCCATGCGTGCTTTGCCGTGTTCTTTGCTAGCAAGTGCTTGTTCGGGATTATTGAATGGATTGCCGAAATGACGTACATCATCGCTAGGCAATTCACTGATGAACCGGCTAGGCTCGCACATTTCCATTTCGCCCGCTCGTTTGCGCTTTTTACACCATGAGATATTCAGCGACTTTTGAGCACGCGTAATGCCTACATACATCAGCCGGCGTTCTTCTTCAATTCTTTCGTTATCAATGCTTTCGCGGTGCGGTAGTATGCCTTCTTCGCAGCCAATTAGAAAAACATGACCAAATTCCAAGCCTTTTGCAGCATGTAGAGTGGAAAGCTTAACTGCATCAGGCTCGCCATCTTCGCGACCTTCTAGCATGCTCATGAGTGAAACCATTTGCGTGAGTTCCAGCAAATTTTTATTCTCGGTTTCGTTACCAAACTCAGTGCTGCCTTCACCTTTTTTAGTAAGCCAGCCGATAAAATCCAGTACATTAGTCCATTTGCTCTCCGCCGCGCGCGGCTCCTCGGAATCATACAAAAAGGCTTCGTATTGAATTGTGCTGAGTAAATCATTGAGCACTTCGCCGGCGGGGTCACGTACAGCACGTTTTTGTAACTTATTGATATATTGGCAGAAATTCAATAAATCTTCTAATTGCCGCTGGCCGATATCGCTCTGGAAGTTGCTTTCAAAAGCTGCTGCAAACAAGGATATTTTATGCACGCTGGCATATTCACCCAGACGTTCCAAGGTAGTGTTGCCTATGCCTCTTTTAGGCGTAGTTGCAGCGCGGATAAATGCAGGGTCGTCGTCTTCATTAGCTATTAAGCGTAGATAACTGACAATGTCTTTAATCTCAGCTTTATCAAAAAATGATTGCCCGCCGGAAATGGTGTAAGGAATCTTATGGTTGCGCAGTTGCTGTTCAAATACACGTGCTTGATGATTACCGCGGTACAGAATGGCATAGTCTTTATGGTAAGTACGATGCTCGAATTTATGCGCTTGCAACTTCATGATCACCGATTCTGCTTCATGTTCTTCACTCAAGGCCGCCGAGACTTGTATTAAATCTCCGGTACCTAGCTCGCTCCAAAGTTTCTTTTCAAATAATTTGGGGTTATTGCTAATGACTTGGTTTGCCGCCCTTAATATACGGACTGTGGAGCGGTAATTCTGTTCCAATTTGATGACTTTCAACTTGCTGAAATCCGTAGTGAGTTGGCGTAAATTTTCCACATCAGCGCCGCGCCAGCCATAAATCGCTTGGTCATCGTCACCTACGGCAGTAAATTGACCTCGTACGCCGGTGAGCATTTTCACCAGTTTGTATTGGCAGGCATTGGTATCCTGATATTCGTCTATAAGCAAGTATTGCAACTTGCGCTGCCATTTATTTAAGGCTTCTTCATGTTGTTCAAATAACTCTACCGGCAGCTTAATTAAGTCATCAAAATCTACTGCTTGATAGGCTTTTAACGTTTGTTGATAAAGCTGGTAAACCTTGGCTGCAGCATGTGTGAGCTCTTCATCAGCCTGCGCCTTTGCTTGATCCGCATTAATAAATGCGTTTTTCCATGCTGATATCTGCCACTGCGTTTTACGCAACAATTGCTTATCAGTCGTGGCAAGAATGTCTGCGACAATTTTGAAGGTGTCGGATGAGTCCAGAATGGAAAACTGCGGTTTGTAACCTAATAGCGCCGCCTCAGCACGTAACATTTGTAAGCCTAGCGAGTGAAATGTCGCTATAGTGAGGCCTTTGGTACTTTTGCCTTGCATGAGTTTACTTACACGTTCGCGCATTTCTAACGCCGCTTTATTGGTAAAAGTGATCGCTGCGATTTCTTTAGGTGAATAGCCGGCTTCGTCTATCAGATAACTGATTTTTTGCGTGATGACACGTGTTTTACCGCTACCGGCCCCGGCAAGTACTAATAAAGGACCATCAAGATATTTAACTGCCTCGCGTTGCGGCGAGTTAAGAGTGTTCAGCATGCATCACTTACAATTGGAGTCAGGAAATTAGGCGGCAGGGTTTTATGCCAAGATGTGATTTTATCGCTTCAGGCTAAAACTGGCTAATATATTATGATAATCAAACAATCGTTACCGTCAAAAATGTGCTAAACATATGAATGAGAACCAAATATTATTTTTAATATCTTATAAAAAAATGGTTCATTTACTTATTACGCAAGGATGAGGCATGGATAAGGCACAGACGGATATTCCCGTTAATAAAAAAAGCAATAATGAAAGTAATGTAGGCGAAAATAACGCCAGTAATAAAGCTACAACGGATGCGGCTACAAAGGATAAAATACAGTTAGCCGATATACTTAAACCATCAACCCTCATTGTTGCGCTGGTTACACTTGTTTTACTCATACTGCTCGGTTGGTACATCTATGTTTTGAAACCGGCATTAAATGAAAATGAATCTATGATCCACTTTATGGAATCCGCTTATCAACAGAAGAATATTAATACAATCGCTAAATATGCAACTAAGAAGAATGTAGAAGAAAAGGCCATTTTGCCGGCACCTAATGTTAGCCAGCCAATACCTTTGAATGTGGGTGAAGCTTCAAGTAGCCTTGAAATGAATATGATTACGGGAAATCAGATAACAAAAACTCAAACCGCAAAATCGAAAAAACATAAAACCCGCAAACATAAGCAAACGCTAAAACCTACAGTGGTTGCACAAAGGTCCTCCTCACTCAATCAGCCTAAATGCACACAAGCGCAAATCGTATTACATCAATGCCCTTAAATCATTAGTTAATTCTGAGCTAATCCACTGATAAATAGCCTAAAATCCATACAAAGGTTATGATGTTAATTCGCTACATCTAACAATAAAATCAAAAAAAGAGTATGCCATCCCATAATAATTAATTAGAAACTGACTATGACGGATAGACTCAACAAAACCTCAATCTGCAGTATCGTTTTTCTAGATATTATTGATTACTCAAAAAAACCCGTCTCAGAACAAGTTGAAGATAAAACTTTCTTCAATGATCTCATCAATGAGGCTATTCAGAATGTAGCCCCTAATGACCGTATCATTCTGGATACCGGTGATGGTGCAGCAATCACGCTAATGGGGGCTCCAGAAGAGGCGCTATTCATCTCTCTTACCATACGCGATGGTATTCTTAAACATAACATTGATAATCCGCAGCCTCTCCTAGTAAGAATCGGCATTAATTTAGGTTCTATTCGCGTGATGAAAGATTTGAATGACCGGCCTAATATCATTGGTGATGGGATTAATGTCGCCCAGCGCATCATGAGTTTTGCAGCTGAGAACCAGATATTAGTTTCACGATCATATTACGAAGTCACGTCGCGCCTTACTAAAGAGATCACCAGTATGTTTAGTTATTCTGGCGTCAAGCAGGATAAACATATTCGTGAACATGAAGTTTATATCATTAGATCCAAAGACGAACCTGCGCTAGCGCCTGCGATTGAAAAGGATTTCTATTCGATAGGAGGCTTAAATCTAGCGAGAAAAAAAATCGCTCATCATTATCTAATCCCAGTTATTGCTCTGGGCTTGTTCGTTGCCTTGGGAGCTTGGTACTTGCTCATTTTTAGGCCGATTCCTATTTCGGGCAAGGAACAATCGAATGAGCCGCTCCCTGCAACCGCACCGGTGGTGACTGCAGCACCAGTTAAAGCTCAGGTAAAAACACCTGACATACAAACCAATATACTGCCAGCTTCTAAAAGTGTTGAAAATAAAAATCCTTCGTCGTTTGCAATTAGCCAAGACAGCATTAATCCGCTAGAACAATCTGCAGACAAACCAATTACGCCTAAAAAGAAAAGAGTCAAAAAAGAAAGAGTAGCAGAACAGGGCAGCGAAATTATTCAACCCACTCCCACGCTAGTTAATAGCGTTACACCTAAACCCACACCTATAAAAAAAGAAGTGCAACCTACTCAACCTACTCAACCTGTCCCACAGCTGAATAATGGCATCACCCCAGTACTGAAGCACACATGTACTCAGGCAGAAATTATCATGAACCAATGCAGTAAAGGCACTGAATGAGGTCTACTAGAGCTAGTTCGGCAATTGATAGGCTTAATAGGCGTAGTGACAAAAATTATTCCATGATTTTTTCAAGTAATGGTCTATTTTGTTTAGTATTAAAAGACGAAACCGGTGAAACAAAACGCTTATCCGAGCTTATGCCAATGGATGATTTTGTAGTTTTTGTTAACGCTTATGGACCACAAACGCTCAAAAGAGTTAGCAAATTGGACATTGAATTCAGTAAGCAATTAAACAAAAACAAATAAAATCAGAGATAAATCAATATAAAGTATTGCTGAATGGATATGAACTCGATTGCAGAACATATCCATTCAGTAAATTTGTATTAACTTCAAGCATCATGCAGCCACATCCATAGCGCTGGATAAAGCAGCATAAGTTTTATCTATGTCCATATATAAGGCAACGGCCATTTCCACTCCAATGATTAGTGGCGGAGCTAATCTTGTCACTACACAGCCAGCTTTCTTAAGCAAACGTTCAACCGCGGTAGTCGTTACTGTTACATATTGCTGTATTGAGTGTTTCTGGCCGTAAGCCATCATTTCTCGGATACATTCAATAGTTAAATTGGCAAATCCAAAGCTATTGTTGACATCTGTTTCAATAGCAAATCGGCTGAGCTCCCAGATTCTTTCATCTTTTGGTGCAGGAGCACCATCCAAAAGTTGTGGAAATGAGTCTTTAAGCATGTAAGGACCTTCCGTAGGCAATATCCTCCAACAGCCTCGAACTTGGCCACTACGCTCTTTAACGAGCATATAAGTCGGGTCAATAGCATCATAGCCATCTATTTCCATACCGCTCAATATTGGAACTTCCCATCCCATCCTATCCTTAAAAACTCTCGCCCTGAGTGCGTGCATAGCCCATAGATCCTTACTTCTGAAGTGTTTCCGTTTAGCAATCCGTATCTTTAACATCATGACATATACCCCTTCTAAAAAAAGTTACCCACGAGGCATAAATAATTATGCTAAATGCATATTGATGTAACTGTAAGAATTGCTAGGTTGTCCTATCAG
>JACDEP010000048.1 GCA_013816325.1 Methylotenera sp. | reverse complement strand
GCATTGATGGGTTCATTGGTTGAAGGCTCAGTCGTTAAAGGTATCGTTAAAAATATCACTGACTACGGCGCATTCGTTGACTTAGGTGGTATCGATGGCTTGCTACACATTACTGACTTGGCATGGCGTCGCGTTAAGCACCCATCAGAAGTGCTTACAGTAGGTGAAGAAGTTGAAGCAAAAATCTTGAAATTCGATCAAGAGAAAAATCGCGTTTCATTAGGTATCAAACAATTAGGTGACGACCCATGGGTTGCATTGACTCGTCGTTATCCAGTTCACACCCGCCTGTTCGGTAAAGTGTCTAACTTGACTGACTACGGTGCATTCGTTGAAATCGAGCCAGGTATCGAAGGTTTAGTTCACGTTTCAGAAATGGATTGGACGAACAAAAACATTCACCCAGGCAAAATCGCACAATTAGGTGACGAAGTTGAAGTCATGATCCTTGAGATTGATGAAGAGCGTCGTCGCTTATCATTAGGTATGAAACAATGCCAAGCTAACCCTTGGGATGACTTCTCTGCAACACACCACAAAGGTGACAAAGTTTCAGGTCAAATCAAATCTATCACTGACTTCGGGGTATTCATTGGCTTGCCAGGCGGTATCGATGGTTTAGTTCACTTGTCAGACCTGTCATGGGCGCAAACTGGCGAAGAAGCCATCCGCAACTTCAAAAAAGGTGACGAGCTACAAGCAGTTATCTTAGCTATTGATGTTGAAAAAGAGCGTATTTCTTTAGGCGTTAAACAATTGTCTGCTGACCCATCAGGTGCTACAAGCTCAACTGATGACAAATCAGATGCTAAACCTAAAGCAAAATCTGCTAAAGCTAAAGATTCATCACCAGTTCCAGATGATGGCGCTGCAGCCGGCACTACTAACTTAGGTGCTTTATTAAAAGCCAAACTAGATAGCAAGAAGTAAGCTGCTAGATAAACATCTAGTAAAAACTTAAAAGGCACTTAAGCATGACTAAATCTGAGCTAATTACCTTACTTGCCGAGCGTTTTCCACAACTCGTTGTGAAAGACGCAGAGTTATCAGTTAAGGCAATTTTAGATGCGATGTCTGATAACCTTGCTACTGGCGAGCGCATCGAGATACGTGGCTTTGGAAGCTTTAGCTTAAATTACCGTCCACCCCGTTTAGGCCGTAACCCTAAAACCGGCAGTAAAGTGCAAGTACCTGAAAAACATGTACCGCACTTTAAAGCAGGCAAAGAGTTACGTGAGCGTGTAGATTTAAGTTAAAGAATCATTTTGTAAGTTCTTTAAATTTGTAAGTACTTAAAACGGCAACTATTTAGTTGCCGTTTTTTATTTCTACTGTTAAATCGATAATGTCTACCCCTAATGGGCGCTTATACAAAACATAAGTAAAAATTTATTTAGCTGATGTACTTACGCTCATATATCTATGCTTAGGGTAAAATGACGAACACATGATTTCTCCATAAAGTGAACTTGCATGGAATTTGAGTTTTGGTGGTTATTAGCGCTGCCGTTATTTTTCAGCTTGGGTTGGCTGGCTGCACGCGTTGACCTTAAACAATTACTTGCTGAATCCACCGCCTTACCTGCCGCCTATTTCAAAGGCCTAAATTTTCTTATTACTAACCAGCATGATAAGGCTATTGAAGCTTTTACAGAGGCGGTGCAAGCTAATACAGAGTCTTTAGAGCTGCACTTTGCATTGGGTAGCCTATTCAGGCGTCGTGGCGAAGTAGACCGCGCGATTCATCTACATTTAAATCTACTGGAAAAAAATGAACTGGAACCACAGCAAAAACTGGCTGTAACTGCCGAGCTCGCCCAGGATTATTTAAAAGCCGGCTTACTAGACCGCGCTGAAGAACTATTTGAATCATTGAATGATGACAGATATCGTCAGCCTGCTTTGCGCGCCCTGCTAGAGATTTACGTACGTGAACGCGAATGGGAACGTGCTATTAAGGCTGCAACTGAGCTGGAGCGCTTATCTGGCGTGCCTTTTCGTACCGAAATATCGCACTATTATTGCGAGATGGCAGTTAAATCCAAGCTTGCTAACGACACCCACACTGCGAGGTTTGAATTAGAGCAGGCATTAAACGCTAACAAAAACTGTGTGCGTGCGAATGTGCTTCTCGGTGATTTAGAGGCTGAAGCTGGCGATCATAAAGTAGCGATTTCCACTTGGAAACGGATTGAGTTCCAAAAGCCGGAATATTTAGGTTTAATCGCATCGAAGTTATTAAATAGCTATCGCGTGCTAAACCAAACTAAGGAAGGTTTAGCTTTACTGCAAACCTATCTGCAAACCTATAAATTACCTTCTTTATTGAATGTACTGTATGAAGCCACGTTAGCTGAAGAGGGCGCCGAAAGCGCTGTAAAACTGGCCAGAAACGAGCTTATTAAAAAGCCTAGCCTAAGTACCTTGGATCAATTATTACAGGCCCGTGCCATTGTCGAAACGCAACAGCCTAGCAATAGCGCTGCACAAGACACGCAGCTGATGCAACAAGCTGTACGCCACGCTATAGGTAACAGGAGTGCGTATTTCTGCGAACAATGTGGCTTCAAGGCAAAGCATCACCACTGGCAATGCCCAGCTTGTAATGCTTGGGAATCTTTACCCGCTGAACCTGCTGAATCTGCACACAAATAAAAATGGCATCACAAACCAATAATACACACGATCCGAAAATAATCGTTGCGTTGGATTACGCTGACGAAAAAAGCGCTTGGGACCTCGTAAAAAAACTGGACCCTACCTTATGCAGGCTCAAAGTTGGTAAAGAGCTTTTCACTACGGCTGGTCCACAATTTGTCGAGGCGCTTTCACGTTCTGATTTTGGCGTTTTCCTAGATCTAAAATTTCATGACATTCCTAATACCGTAGCCAAGGCCTGTAGAGCAGCTAGCAATCTAGGGGTTTGGATGCTCAATGTCCATGCCAGCGGCGGACTGGAAATGATGCAAGCTGCGCAACAGGCTGTTAATCAAACCGCGAACACGCCTTTATTGATCGGCGTTACCGTACTCACTAGTATGGATCAAGATGGATTAAACAAGATTGGAATACAAACAGATTTGACGATGCATGTGCTTAACCTTGCCAAACTCACCAAACAAGCTGGCCTAGATGGCGTTGTATGCTCGGCGCTGGAAACTCCATTATTACACGAGCAATTTGGTAAAGACTTTTGCCTTGTCACACCGGGAATTCGCCCCGACAATGCTAACCGTGATGATCAATCTCGCGTTGTTACCCCCTCCGCTGCCTTGCATATGGGCTCGAGCTACCTTGTGATAGGCCGGCCCATTACGCAAGCGGCCGACCCACTTAAAGCATTGAAAACAATTCATACTGAGTGTCAATCAACCTATAAACATCACTAGTTAGACAGGATTGGTATAAGTGATTATGATAAACAGCATTGTTTAAACTCTAAAACAATAATTAAAATAGTCTAAAAACCCACGGAGAATTAAAATGAAAAAAGTATTATTCGCATTATTTATTTTTTTAAGCTTTAGCAGTCATGCAATTGCCGGCGTCAATATCAATACGGCAACTCAGGCTGAGCTGGAATCTTTAAATGGTATTGGCCCTGTTAAGGCGCAAGCCATCATTGATTACCGCAAGAAAAATGGCGGTTTCAAATCTGTCGATGATCTTGAAAAAGTAGATGGTATAGGCAAGGCTACTTTAAATAATTTACGCAAAGATGCTACAGTAAATGGCAAGTCTACTGCTGTTGTTACTGAAGGTAAAGCGGTTGATAACAAAACATCAAAACCAGCTAAAGAAGTTAAAAAAGAAGCCCGAGCAGAAGTTAAGGCGGACGTAAAAGCCAGTGAAACCAAGGTTAAAGCAGATGCAAAGGTTAAACTTTAACAAAAGCTGAAAAAGCTTTAGCTAATTAGAAGTCGTAATAACTAGCAACCAATAAAAAAGCCGCTTAAGCGGCTTTTTTATTGCATTTAACAGTCAATCATCGTGATGATGTTTGTGTTTGTAATGCCCTTTACCGCGTTTATGTTTGTGACCATCATTGTCGTAATAATATCCTGACCTGTTAGAGCTAGAAGCTTTTGCCGATACAGAAGGTTCTGCAATGACTTTACCTAATGTTGCGCCGCCTGCACCACCTAAACCAGCACCAACTATTGCACCCGTTCCGGTACCACTTACCTGGCGACCTACATAAGCGCCACCTGCACCTCCTGCTGCACCACCGATTACTGCACCCGTTTGGCCTTTGCCTTTGGTAGTCACTGCGCCACCAACGCCACCACCAACTGCACCACCAAGTACCTCACCATTGCTGCCACCAACTGCACCACCCACTGCCGTCCCTAAGGCGGCACCTAAACCGCCTCCAACAGCTGTTTTAGCATTGCTATCAGCAGCTGTCGCCGAACCTGTAACAAACTGCGTAGAAACTAATAATAGCGCTATAACCGTTGCATTGAGATATTTCATTATACTTCTCCCTTTTGTAGAAATTTTATAGGGGTCAATATAGCACGTGCGGAAGTTTAAAATAGTTAATTCTTGTAAACTGTCGAATAACTCATAATAATCAATAATTTATTTTACTTTCATACCTGGAGACGCACCATTGTCTGGGCTCAAAATATAAGGCCCACCACGTTCATCACTCGCGGCCAGCACCATGCCTTCACTCATACCGAACTTCATTTTGCGTGGCGCTAAATTGGCGACCATCACGGTTAAACGGCCTTTAAGTGTTTCAGGATCGTAAGTTGACTTGATGCCGGCAAACACTTGGCGTGGGGTCTCTTCACCGATATCAAGTGAGAGTTTAAGCAGCTTCTCAGCACCTTCCACATGCTCTGCACTGACTATTTTAGCGATGCGCAAATCCACTTTGGCAAAATCCTCGATGCTGATGTACTCAGCTTCCGGTAAGGATGCCACTGGAGTAGATGATGCCTGCGCTATAGTAGGCGTTGCTTGTAAGTTTTCTTTGTTAGCTTCGGTCATGGCTTCAACCTGTTTAGGGTCAATACGGGTAATTAAATGGTCGTAAGCATTAATAGCGTGTTGAGCACTTAAAGATGAACTTACATCACTCCAATCTAAAGGTGATATATTTAAGAACGCCTCAATGTAACCCGCCAAATTAGGTAAAACAGGTTTTAGATACAACGTTAGCAATCGAAACATTTCTAATGCATCAGAACATACTTGCTGTAATAACGCGTCTTGGCCTTCTTGCTTGGCCATTACCCATGGTGCTTTTTCTGCGACATAACCGTTCGCCACATCGGCCAAACGCATGATCTCACGTAATGCCTTGCCGTACTCACGTTCTTCATAAGCGGTGGATATCACGCTTGCTGCAGATTGCAATTCTGTCACCAAAGGGTTGTTATTTGAAGGCTGTAATTTACCTTCGAGGCGCTTATTGATAAACCCAGCAGTGCGACTGGCAATATTAATGTATTTGCCCACTAAATCACTATTCACGCGGGCCACAAAATCCTCTAAATTGAGGTCGATATCTTCCATCGTGCTATTCAATTTAGCCGCGTAGTAATAACGCAAATACTCAGGATTTTTGATGTGGTCTAAATAGCTACGCGCGGTAATGAAAGTGCCACGTGACTTACTCATTTTTTCGCCATTCACGGTTAAAAAGCCATGGGCAAAAATCTTGGTGGGCTTGCGATGACCGCTGTATTGAAGCGTTGCTGGCCAGAATAGTGCATGAAAATACAGGATATCTTTGCCAATAAAGTGATAAAGTTCTGTGGTTGAATCCTGCTTCCAATACTCATCAAAATCAAAGCCTTTATCAGCACAGAGTTTTTTGAAGCTAGCCATATATCCGATTGGCGCATCCAGCCACACATAAAAATATTTACCTGGTGCATCTGGAATTTCAAACCCAAAATACGGGGCGTCACGTGAAATGTCCCAATCATTCAGGCCATTCTCGAACCATTCACCCATCTTGTTAGCAGCTTCGCCTTGCAAGGTGGCTTTATTTGTTCCTGTTCCTTGGCGCGTCCATTGCTTCAAAAAGTCTTCACATTCCGAAAGCTTGAAGAAATAGTGTTCCGTTTCCTTACGGATTGGCGCAGCGCCAGAAACCGCTGAATAAGCGTTAATCAGTTCTGTCGGGTTATATGTTGCGCCGCAAACTTCGCAAGAATCGCCGTACTGATCTTTAGCATGGCACTTCGGACATTCGCCTTTGATAAACCGGTCGGGCAGAAACATGTTTTTGACCGGGTCATAAAACTGTTCAATCGTTTTAATAGCGATTTTGCCTGCAGCTTTTAATTTTTTATAGATGCTTTGAGAAAGCTCTTTATTTTCAGGGGCGTTGGTTGAGTAGTAATTATCAAAATCCACCAAGAATTCTGCAAAATCGGCACTATGTTCTTTATGCACGCTATCAATCAAGGCTTCAGGCGTAATACCCTCTTTCTCGGCACGTAGCATAATCGGCGTGCCATGCGTATCATCTGCGCAGACATAATGCACTGTATGCCCCTGCATCTTTTGAAAGCGTACCCAGATATCGGTTTGGATGTATTCCACCAAATGGCCGAGGTGTATGCTGCCATTAGCATAAGGCAGTGCCGAAGTAACTAAAATTTTGCGTGTCATTATAAAGAAGTACTCTAACTAAGCGAAAACGCTATTTTAGCAAATGACGGAGCATCGCACATAAGTTAAAATAACTAGATTACTGTTATCAAACGAAATGTCATGACAATCTCTGAGCAAACTATTCTTACTGCATTGCAAATATTGATAGACCCTAATACCGGTCGCGATTTTGTGACGGGCAAGTCAGTCAAAAATATTAAAATTGATGGTGCCGAGATAAGCTTGGATATCGTGTTGGGCTACCCAGCTAAAAGTCAGTTCGAGGCCATCAAAACAATGGTAGTCACACAGCTTGAAACTATTCCTGGCATTGGCAATATTGCTGTGAATATTGGCAGCAGAATCGCTGCTCATAGCGCCCAACGCGGCGTAAACCTATTATCCAATGTAAAAAATATAATTGCCGTAGCTTCCGGCAAAGGTGGCGTTGGTAAGTCTACTACTTCAGTTAATTTGGCATTAGCATTAGCCGCTGAAGGCGCAAATGTCGGCTTACTGGATGCCGATATTTACGGCCCTAGCCAGCCGCAAATGCTAGGCATTAGTGGCCGTCCTGAAAGCACTGATGGCAAAAGTATGGAGCCGATGAAAGCCCATGGCATCCAAGCCATGAGTATCGGTTTCTTGGTAGATACCGATACGCCTATGGTATGGAGGGGCCCAATGGTGACAGGTGCACTCGAACAATTATTGCGTGACACAAAATGGCACGATCTGGACTATCTGGTCATCGATCTGCCGCCAGGCACAGGTGACATTCAACTTACGCTTGCCCAAAAAATTCCTGTTACAGGCGCAGTCATTGTGACTACACCGCAAGATATCGCGCTGCTTGATGCGCGGAAAGGATTGAAAATGTTTGAAAAAGTCGGCATCCCGATTTTAGGCATTGTTGAGAACATGAGCACCCATATTTGCTCTAACTGTGGTCATGAAGAACATATATTCGGCGCGGGTGGCGGAGAATTAATGAGTAAAGACTATAACGTAGAGTTATTAGGTTCATTACCACTAGATATTACTATCCGCACGCAAACAGATAGCGGCACTCCAACGGTAGTGGCAGAACCTGATAGCCGAATCGCAAATATTTACAAAGAAATTGCGCGCAAAACAGCCAGTAAAATCGCCAATGCCAGCTTAGATCACAGCAGTAAATTCCCGAATATCGTTATCCAGAATACTTAACAAGAAGACATATTAAAGTTGAGAAAATTTCTTAAAAAGAAAAAGGGAAAAATTTCGCAGGAGCCTGAAAAAGCTTGGTATAAAAAACTCGGTCCGGGATTAATTACAGGTGCTGCGGATGACGACCCTAGCGGAATAGCCACTTACTCCCAAGCTGGTGCGCAATTTGGCTTCAACATGTTATGGGCGGTGTTATTCACATATCCATTAATGGTTGGTATTCAAATGGTCAGTGCCAGAATCGGTCGCGTCACCGGCCATGGGCTTGCATCCAATATTCGCCAGCACTATCCTAGATGGCTACTCTATAACATTGTTGGCCTGTTATTAATCGCTAACATCATTAATATTGCCGCCGACCTTGCCGCGATGGGTGAAGCCCTGAAGTTGCTGGTGGGAGGTCGCTCACTTTTATATGCCATTGGATTCGGCATCATTTCACTCGTGTTACAAATACTCATTCCTTACCAACGTTATGTGAGGATATTAAAATGGCTAACGCTAGCTCTGCTCGCATATGTAGCCACTGTATTTGTAGTGAAGATTCCGTGGAGGCAGGTGGCTTTCGGGACTTTCTTTCCACATCTATCTTGGAAAACGGAATACATCACCACAATTGTAGCCTTATTTGGTACAACGATTAGCCCCTATTTGTTCTTCTGGCAAGCCTCGCAAGAGGTAGAAGATCAAATCGCAAACCCGAATGAAAAGCCTTTACTAAAAGCGCCAGAACAAGCCAAGGCCAATTTCAAGCGCATTAAAATCGATACGCTTATCGGCATGGGTTTTTCCAACCTCATCGCTTTTTTTATCATTCTCACTACGGCCATAACACTTAATATACATGGCATCACTGAGATTCAGACTTCCGCTCAAGCAGCGCAAGCCTTAAAGCCGATTGCAGGTGAATTCGCATTTTTATTATTCAGTGCGGGAATTATCGGTACTGGGCTGCTCGCAGTACCAGTATTGGCGGGCTCTTCAGCCTATGCGATGGCTGGAGCGTTCAAGTGGAAAAATAGCCTGGAAAGAGAGCTCATGAGTGCTAAGAAGTTTTATAGCGTCATTGTGGTTTCTATTTTAGGCGGAGTTGTACTTTGCTTTATGCCTATACATCCCATTAAAGCGCTTTATTGGAGCGCAGTCATCAATGGGGTTATTTCGGTACCTATCATGGCAATTATGATGCTGATGGCGGCAAAATCTTCAATCATGGGTCGCTTTACCCTCAGTCTTAAATTAAAGATACTAGGCTGGATGTGTACAGGGGTAATGGCTGCCGCTGTATTGACGATGTTTTGGGCTATCGGTAAGTAAAAAATACTAAAATAGCGCTACTTTTTAGCGCCCAAGCGATTCTAAATTTAGTATTGACCTTTATTTAATATTGACCTTAAATTAAGTTCACACCGAAACAATAGACATCTACACCTGCATTCGGCGCAATCAAGGTAGCCGGAATTGCCACTCCATTACGCCAATTATCCACCGCCTCTTGCTTGCCGGCGCCAGTGACTAGAAACAAAACTTCATGAGTATTATTCAGGCGGTTTTGGCTAATCGTAACGCGTTCTGCCGGTAGTTTAGGCGCATTAAATACTGGTACTGCGTCTGCGCTATTATCCACCGTCTGACCAGGGAATAAACTAGCTGTGTGACCATCCTCACCCAACCCTAATAAGACTAGGTCGAATGTCCTAACACCGCTTAAAGTTTTCGCATAGGCTTTGGCGCCTTCAATCGGGCCCAATTCTGTAGGTATATCAAAAATTTGGGATTTTGGAATCACAACATGGTTCAGCCAAGCCTTGGCCGCCATCAGGCTATTACGCTCCGGGTGATCTACCGGCAAGCAGCGGTCATCATTGTAATAAATGTGCCATTTGCTCCAGTCAGCCTCAGCTTTTGCTAGTAACTCGTAGACGTTTTTAGGCGTAGAGCCACCCGCTAGCACAATTAAAAAGCTACCGTATTGAGCAATGGCTTCTTTAGCAGCGTCTAAAATGCGTTGAGTAGTGGTTTGATTGATTTCTGTTTGGGAATTGAATAATTGCCAACGTGTGGCTTGGTTACTGGTCATTTTGGCTTACCTTACTTTAAATTTGGAATTTGGTTTCTCGAACGCCTAGGATTCAAACGTCAGGTTCGATTGAATATCAGAAATTATAACGCGCCTTGCATAAAACTTTAAGAATAGGCCAGTTTTTATTGTGATTCCTTAGTCAGCGCCGCCTTAAATACCACGTGAATAGTTAATTACTTCATTGATCCGACATTTTTGTCACGTTTTGTGAAGAACGCCTGTATTTGATATAATTATGTTTGCTGTAACAACGTTTTAAAAACTTACTCCCCCGAATTTAATCTAACCCACAAGGTTGATGGTTCACAATCCTCTATAAAAGGTAAAACATACAATGAAATTAGCAATGATTGGTCTTGGCAAAATGGGTGGCAACATGGCAACCCGCTTACTTCGTCATAAAATTGAAGTGGTTGGTTTTGACTTCAATGAAGAAGTGGTCAATGGCTTAGTAACAAAAGAAGGTTTGATCCCTGCAACCTCAGTTGCAGATGCAGTAAGTAAATTAGAAGACCAGAAAATCGTTTGGATGATGTTACCAGCAGGTGATATTACAGAAAATCAGATTAAAGATTTAATCCCAATGCTGAACAAAGGTGACATCATCATCGATGGCGGCAACTCAAATTATAAAGACAGCCAGCGTCGTGGCGTATGGTTAGCGGAACAAGGCATTGGCTTCATGGACTCTGGCACATCAGGTGGCATTTGGGGTTTAGATAACGGTTACTGTTTAATGGTAGGCGCAACTAAAGAAGTTGCTGAAGCTGTAACTCCAATCTTAAAAGCACTAGCACCAGCGCCGCATCGCGGTTGGGCACACGTAGGTCCGATAGGTTCTGGCCACTTTACTAAGATGATACATAACGGTATTGAATACGGCATGATGCAAGCAATGGCAGAAGGCTTAGACCTGATTAAAGGTAAAAAAGAGTTTGATTTAGATCTCGCAGAAATCACTGAATTGTGGCGTCATGGCTCTGTGGTGCGTAGCTGGTTACTTGACCTTACAGCAGATGCGCTTAAGAACGATCAAGCGCTGACAACTATCGCTCCATATGTAGCAGATTCGGGCGAAGGCCGGTGGACAGTTATTGAAGCCGTTGAGCAAGGTGTGGCTGCTCCAGTGCTTACATCAGCGTTACAAGCGCGTTTCAGAAGCCAAGATGCCTCTGGCTTTAGCTTCAAGTTACTTTCAATGATGCGTAATGGTTTCGGCGGTCACGCTGTTAAAAAGAACTAAATCATTAGTAGCAAAAACTCTAATCAAACCACTGTTTTTTTGAGTAAAATGGAAGGCTGTCCTTTTAACAAAGGTACGGCCTTTCGCGTTTAGTTACCTCTAGCAAGTCAGCTGGTTTTCGCTAGTTTCTATCAATGTTTTTAAGGTTTTATAAATGAGTAAAATTGACCCTTGTACCCTTGTGCTATTTGGCGCCAGCGGTAATTTATCCCGCGTTAAACTCATGCCAGGACTATTTCGTTTAGATTCGATTGGTCGCCTACCTTCTGAGTTAAAAATCCTATCTGTAGGTCGTCAAGATGTAAGTCTGGAAGCATGGCGTGCTGACATTAAAACCATGCTCGATGCCAAGTTTAAAAAAGGCTATGACCAATCAGTGTTCGAGCGCTTTATTGCACGTAACTTTTACCATGCGAATCCACCGACTGACCCGGACGCTTTCAAAAAAATGAAAGCAGCGTTAAGCAACGAAAGTATTTTCCCGCAGAATTTCGCTTATTTCCTGTCAGTACGCCCGGTTGATTTCGCGCCTGTCGTAGACCAACTTGCTGCGGTCGGTTTAACTCAAGAAGATGGCGGCAACTGGCGCCGCGTGGTGATCGAGAAGCCATTCGGCACCGATCTTCCGAGCGCACAAGAGTTGCAAAAATCTATCAGCAAGCACCTTAAAGAAAGCCAAATCTACCGTATTGACCACTACCTGGGTAAATCGGCATTGCAAAATATTATGTTGCAACGCTTTACCAATACCATTCTGGAGCCAATCTGGAACAATGAATATATTGACCATGTGCAAATCACCAACACTGAAATGTTAGGCGTGGGCGACCGTACTCAGTTCTACGACAGCACGGGTGCATTGCGTGACATGCTGCAAAGCCACATTCTGCAGACGTTGGCCCTGACCGCTATGGAATTGCCGAAGGACCTTACACCTGAAGGCGTTCGTGCGGCTAAGATCAAAGTGCTTGAAGAGATTCGTCCTATTCCAGTCAATGAATTAAATAAATACGCTTTCCGTGCGCAATACGCTGCCGGTGAAGTCAATGGTGAAAAGGTGCCAGGTTACCTAGAAGAATTAGGTGACAGCTCTAGCGTAGTTGAAACTTATGCTGCGTTAAAACTGTTCATCGACAATCCACGCTGGAAAGGTGTGCCGTTCTACATCCGCACCGCCAAACGCCTGCATGAAGCTGATACCCGAATTTCTATCCGTTTCAAAAAAGCACCATTGCAAATCGATAATCAAGACCAAAACTGGCTGATTATCGGCATACAGCCACGTGAATGCATCAAGATTGAATTACAGTCAAAAATTCCTGGCTTGGACATCAAAACCCGCACCATTCAATTGGATGCGGCAAACCGCCAAGAAGGCGACGACACTGTTGATGCTTACGAGGCTTTATTGCTCAACCTGATGGAAGGTGATAACTCAAACTATCTGCACATTAGTGAGGCTGAAGCGCAATGGCGCTTGGTAGACCCGGTTGTTAAAGCTTGGGCTGAAGACCGTATGCCAGTGCATCAATATCCGGCTGGTAGTGCAGATCCGGAAGCTTCGAAAGTCATCTTTGAAGCAGAAGACCAGTTCTGGCGTTACAGTATTGAGTTAGGTGGTGATAAGCACTCATAAACCACTTACTTAAGCGACATAAAAGTATCTAAAATAATTTATAAATATTTCTTTATTTATTGTTATTATTCACGGTAATTAAAAGTAATAAAAAAGCGGAGTGAATACTCCGCTTTTTTATCTTTAAAGTTTTATCTTTAAGCTTTTTTAATTCTAAAATTTATAGGTTGGATTTATGAGCATCAAGTCGGACAAATGGATACGCAAAATGGCTGAACAACACGGCATGATTGAGCCGTTCGAGCCGCAGCAAGTCAAGACATCCCCTGAGGGTCATCGTATGGTGTCTTACGGAACTTCCAGTTATGGCTACGATATTCGCTGTTCAAAAGAGTTTAAGCTGTTTACCAACTTGAATAGCACCATCGTAGACCCGAAAAATTTCGACTCGAATTCATTTGTAGAAGTGAATGCAGATTACTGCATCATTCCTCCAAACTCTTTCGCTTTAGCGCGTACGGTAGAGTACTTCCGTATTCCTCGTAACGTGTTGACTATATGCTTAGGAAAATCCACGTATGCACGTTGCGGCATCATCGTGAATGTAACGCCGTTTGAACCTGAGTGGGAAGGCTATGTCACATTGGAGTTCAGC
>JACDEP010000170.1 GCA_013816325.1 Methylotenera sp. | reverse complement strand
AGCAAGTATCGGATCTACTAGCTATCAGAGAATCTATATTAATTCAAAACGCACATGAGCATATAACAAGAAAGAGATGAAATGAGCCTGATAGTAGACCTGAAAATTTTAGATAATCGTCTTCATGAGCAAATGCCTGCTTACGCAACATCAGGTTCAGCGGGGCTGGATTTACGTGCCTGTATCGATGCACCAATCATGTTGCAGCCCGGTGATACTCAATTGATCCCTACCGGCATGGCCATCCATCTGGATAATACTTACTACGCCGCGCTAATACTGCCGCGTTCAGGCCTAGGCCATAAACACGGCATCGTATTGGGTAATTTGGTGGGCTTGATTGATTCTGATTACCAAGGCCAACTTATGGTGTCTTGCTGGAACAGGGGCAGCACGGCGTTTGAATTAAATCCATTGGAGCGCATCGCTCAGTTAGTTATTGTACCGGTGATGCAAGCTGAGTTTCATGTAGTGGATGACTTTGATGCCAGTGAGCGCGGTGAAGGTGGCTTTGGCAGTACGGGTAAGCATTAAATTTCTACTATTAAGTATTGAATGCCCTAATAACCGGATTCTGTACAAAACCTTAATTATTATTGATATCTCGCGCATATTCTTCTTGAGAAAATAATAGTTTTCGTACTATAATTGCGGTCTTTCGAAAAAAGCAACTGTTTGGGGATTAACCATGGCACGTGTATGTATGGTAACTGGCAAAAAGCCAATGGTGGGTAACAATGTTTCTCACGCTAACAACAAAACAAAACGCCGTTTTTTACCTAATTTGCAAAACCGCAAATTCTGGGTTGAGAGCGAAAACCGCTGGGTAAGCATGCGTATTACTAATGCTGCTTTACGTACTATCGACAAAAATGGTATTGATGCCGTGCTTGCTGGTATGCGTGCTGCTGGCGAGAAAATCTAAGGATAGAATATCATGCGCGAAAAAATCAAATTAGAATCAAGTGCTGGTACAGGTCATTTCTATACCACTACTAAAAACAAACGTACAATGCCAGAAAAAATGGAAATCAAGAAATTTGATCCAGTAGTGCGTAAACACGTCATGTACAAAGAAACGAAACTTAAGTAAGTAATTCTTAAGTAATAATAAAACCCGCGAATGCGGGTTTTTTATTGCCTATTATTACTGTTTTCTATAACAGGCTATATTATCTCCCTTGTTCCTTGGCAATCTCTTGGCTAACTTCCGGCGTAGCTGGAGTGTTCAATATACGCACTTCGCGCTGCGGAAATGGAATAGAAATATTATTGGCTTGAAAAGCACGCCAAATTTCTAGGTAAATCTCAGACTGCAAGGCAGCAGAGCCTTCTTCAGGGTCGGGTATCCACATAGAGAGCATTAAATCAATGCCACTCTCGCCAAAGCCTTTTATCTGTGTAACGGGTGCTGGCGTCTTTAAAATGCGCGGATGGCCCATAGCGATATCTTGTATAAGCTGCATAGCCCTCTCTACCGCGCTCTCATAACTCACTTGTATGGGCATCTGTACTCTGGCTTTATGATCAGAGAACGAATGATTAATAACCGGGTTTATGATGAGTGCTTCGTTAGGGATAATGACTTCTGTGCCGTCTAACTTACGCAATACTAGGTAACGCGTACGCAAATCACTTACTACCCCATAATGGCTATCTACCGTGATGACATCACCAATCTGCATAGACTTATCTAACAGGATAATAAAGCCGCTCACATAGTTACTGGCGATACGTTGCAGGCCAAATCCCAAGCCTACCCCTAATGCCCCACCAAATACCGAAAGTAAAGTGATATCTAAGCCTACTGCTGACAGCGCGATAAGAATGGCCACAAACAGCAGAAAGATGCGTAACAGCTTAGTGAGTACCACGCGCATATTCATGTTGAGATGCTCGTGCCGCATCAGCTTGTTTTCAATAAAACGACTTGCCCATAATGCGATCAATATCGTCACTACAATAGTGAGGATAGTTTGCAGCACCAGCAGCAAATTCATAGGGTTCTTACCGACATTGAATTTGACATTGGCTAGCGCATTCAATACTTCCGGCAAGACCCCGCTTAGATGCAAAGCCAGGACGAGCCAGATAAGCGAGGAAATCGTATTTTCCAGCGTTTTAAGCAATCCACCGGGCGCAATGATGTAGCGCACCGCATATACCACCAAGCGGATAATGGCCATCGCCAATAGAAGTTTGCTCGCCAACTTTAACAAGCTGACATGCTGCCAATGCATGAGCGCGAATATGCCAATTTCAACTAAAATCAAAGTAGATAGCGGAAATAGCACACGGTTTACACCCCCTATACCTAGCTTCCATTTTTCGGGAGCATTGCGCATGACATATGCGCGTAGGGCACCATTGATAGTCCAGGCAATGACACACGCCGTTACGATAATAGCTAATTGCCATAATGCTGCCGGCTTGGACATATCGGCAAGGGCTTCCTGCCAAATTACCTGTATTTCTAGGTTCATGTTTATTTACTTATTAGAGTATTAAAGAAGAAATATAGTGGCTAGGCCTAGGAATATGAAAAAGCCGCCGCTATCCGTCATAGCAGTAATTAATACGCTAGAGCCAACTGCGGGATCACGGCCTATCTTGTTCATTACCAGGGGAATCATCACGCCCATAATGGCCGCTAATAACAGGTTCAAAGTCATTGCACTCATCATCACCAAGCCCAATTGGTAACTCCCATACAGTGCATAAGCAATTAGGCCCAGCACTCCACCCCATAAGAGACCGTTGAGCAAAGCTACGCCTAGCTCTTTTGTAATGAGTGACTTCATATTATGAGAAGCGATTTGACCAAGCGCCAAGCCGCGTACGATCATAGTAGTCGTCTGGTTCCCGGAATTACCGCCTATCCCCGCTACAATAGGCATCAACGCTGCCAGTGCAACGATGCGTTCAATAGACTCTTCAAATAAGCCGATGACGCGTGAAGCGACCAATGCAGTGACCAAGTTAATCGCTAGCCAAGCCCAGCGGTTTTGTACTGATTTCCATATCGATGCGAAAAAGTCTTCCTCTTCGCGCAAACCTGCCATTGAGAGTTTATCGCTTTCGGCTTCATGACGGATGAAGTCCATCACAGCATCCACCGTAATACGACCTACCAATTTATTGTTGTCATCCACTACAGGTGCTGTAACGAGATCATAGCGTTCAAAAGCCTTGGCTGCTTCATCTGCGATATCTTCCGGATGAAACACTACAGCCTCCATGGCCATTACGTCAGCCACATTAGCATCCAAATCACTAACCACCATGCGTTTTAACGGCAATACCCCTTGCAAAATATCGTGTCTATCCACGACAAAGAGTTTATCTGTATGGTTAGGCAGACTACCTAGGCGACGCAAATATCTCAGCGCCACCTCCAAAGTTACATCTTCACGAATGGTGATGATGTCAAAGTCCATGAGTGCGCCAACCGATTCATCGGGATACAAAAGCGCGGATTGCAAACGTTCACGGTTTTGGCTATCCAGGCTATCCAGCAAGTCCTGCAATACGTCTTTCGGTAGGTCAGGGACTAAGTCTGCCAGCTCATCCGTATCAAGCTGTTCAGCTGCAGCCAGCAGCTCTTCCGAATCCATATCCGCAATCAATGTTTGCCGAACGGCATCTGACACTTCCAGTAGAATTTCGCCATCCCGCTCAGCCTTGACTAACTCCCACACATCAAGACGCTGTTCAAGCGGCAAGGCCTCAAGGATATAGGCAACGTCAGCCGGATGCAGTAAATCTAGCTTTTTTTGTAATTCATAAATGTTTTGTCTATGGACTAGCGATTCAACCAAATCATGGTTCTGCATCTCTTGCTTGTGCACCAAGTTTTCTACCAACCTGTGCTTTTCCAATAGCGTAATGACCTGTTGCAGGTTCTCGCTTAAACTATCTTTGGATTCTTGAATATCTGCCATAATGACCCGTAAATAATGTTGGCTAACGTTTTATTTCAAGTATTTCTTTTTACGCTATTATGATTTAGTTTTTTAGCTTAACCTAAAGTTTTTAAGTTGTTTTTGGATTTTTTTGAAGAATTTTATCTGCGTCAATTGCCAACCGACCAAATTATTAATTTCTGATATCACCAGTTCGTTTAACCTTTTGCATACCATTAAATGACTATTTACCTATCACTATTTTCAACCAGTCATTGCCATTTATGTGAGCAAGCAGAAGTGTTAGTTCGCAGTGTGGCACATGTATATAGCGC